>JAHEXZ010000081.1 GCA_023251835.1 Bacteroidota bacterium
CTGAACCTGTGGGTTTATATCCACACGCCCGTAAAGTAGGTAACTTGCTGTTCCTTTCCGGGGTTGGGCCACGAGAAAGGGGCAGTATAAAAATTCCCGGAGTAGAATTGGATGAAAAAGGCAATATTATATCCTATGACATTGAAACACAATGCAGAAGCGTATTTCAAAATGTAAAATACATTTTGGAAGATGCCGGCAGCAGCTGGGATAACATAGTAGATGTGCAGGTATTCCTCACGAACATGAAGGATGATTTTGCAACCTATAACCGTGTTTATGCAGAATGGTTTAAAGATAATCTGCCTTGCCGTACTACCATTGAAATCAATTGTTTGCCAACACCTATTGCAATTGAGTTGAAGGTGATTGCAACGATATAATCCTCTGGGAAAGAAGTGAAAACAAAACGATTCCTTTTTAAGGGTGCAGAATTAAAAACAATTATTATAAAGCCTCCCCTTGGGTAGATTAGAGGGGCTAAAGCTTATGAAAAAATATACCGAATATAAAGGTCTTGACCTTTCACAAACAGCAAAAGACATTCAGAAAAGCTGGGATGAAAATAACATTTTTGAAAAATCCATCACTTCACGTGAAGGAAAAACACCTTTTGTTTTCTACGAAGGGCCACCAAGTGCTAACGGATTACCCGGTATTCACCATGTAATGGCGCGTTCTATCAAAGATATTTTTTGCCGTTACAAAACACAAAAAGGTTTTCAGGTAAAGCGTAAAGCCGGTTGGGATACACATGGATTACCAATAGAACTTAGCGTTGAAAAGACTTTGGGAATTACCAAAGAAGATATTGGCAAAAAAATAAGTGTTGAGCAGTACAACATCGAATGTCGTAAGGATGTAATGAAATATACCGATAAGTGGGAAGATTTGACGAGGAAAATGGGCTATTGGGTAGACATGAAACATCCTTACATTACATATGAAAATAAGTACATTGAATCAGTTTGGTGGTTGTTAAACAACTTGTATAACAAAGGAATGTTATACAAAGGCTACACGATACAGCCCTATTCACCGGCAGCTGGAACAGGGCTTTCATCACATGAGCTGAACCAACCCGGTTGTTATAGGGATGTGAAGGATAGAACGGCCGTGGCACAATTTAAAGTGCAATCAGATCAAAGCTCCCTCTCCTTTGAAGGGGATAAGGGGGATGTTTTTTTTCTAGCCTGGACAACAACTCCATGGACGCTTCCTTCAAATACTGCATTGGCGGTAGGTAAGAATATAACCTACGTAGCTGTTAAAACCTTCAACCCATTTACATATAAGCCTGCAACAGTAATCCTTGCAAAAGAATTAATGGGGAAATACTTTTCTGAAAAAAATGCGGAGCTTAAGCTGGAGGACTACAAAGAGGGAGATAAAAATATTCCTTTCAAGGTTGTAAAAGCGTTTACCGGATCCGATTTGAATGGCATCCGTTATGAACAACTTCTCCCCTTTGTACAACCCACCGATAGTGATGCTTTCCGTGTTGTGGTTGGCGACTTCGTTACCACCGAAGATGGTACCGGTATAGTTCACATTGCGCCCAGCTTTGGTGCTGACGACTTTAGAGTGGCAAAACAAAATGGCATTGGCTCATTAACATTGGTTGATAAACGAGGTAAATTCCTACCGCAAGTGAAAGATGGTGTTTTCCTGTATGGTGAAGAATATGTAAAAGAAGCTTATTTAACGGAAGAGGAAAAAGAACAAGAACTCAAAATTCAAAAGGAGAAATTAAAAGGAATTATAAGCGATACCGGTAAGTTAAAATACCTGAGTGTTGATGAGCGCATTATTCTGAAACTGCAGGAAGAGGGCAAATTATTTAAAAAGGAAACCTACGAGCACAGCTACCCGCACTGCTGGAGAACAGATAAACCTGTATTGTATTATCCTTTGGACAGTTGGTTTATCAAAACCACTGCATACAAGGACAGAATGATTGAGTTAAACAAAACCATCAACTGGAAGCCGGAATCTACCGGTACCGGACGCTTTGGCAACTGGCTCGAAAACCTGAACGACTGGAACCTGTCACGTTCCCGTTTCTGGGGTATTCCTATCCCTGTCTGGACAAGCGAAGACAAAACAGAACAAATCTGTATCTCTTCAGTGGAAGAACTGCAAAAAGAAATCATGCATGCCGTTTCCAAAGGCATAATGAAAGATAATCCACTTACAGCATACAAAGCAGGAGATTTAAGCGATGCTAATTACAATACCTTTGATTTACATAAACCCTACGCTGATAACATTGTGCTGGAACGCAATGGCAAAAAGCTATTCCGTGAGCCGGATCTGATTGATGTTTGGTTTGATTCAGGAGCTATGCCATTCGCTCAAATGCATTTTCCATTTGAAACTGTTCATGAGTTTGCAAAAAATTATCCTGCCGACTTTATTGCGGAAGGAGTGGATCAAACACGTGGGTGGTTTTTCACTTTGCATGCAATTAGTGCAATGTTGAAAGAGGAAATTCAAGAGGAATTAAAAAAACATGGATTAGAGGCCAATGATAAAAAATATTCCGGAGTTGCTTACAAAAATGTAGTAAGCAATGGCTTGGTGCTCGATAAAAACGGGCAAAAAATGAGTAAGCGCCTGGGTAATGCTGTTGACCCATTTATAACCCTTGAAAAATACGGCCCTGATGCCACCCGTTGGTATATGATTACCAATGCTGCTCCCTGGGATAATTTAAAATTTGATATTGAAGGAATAGGAGAAGTACAACGTAGCTTCTTTGGTACACTTCACAATACCTACTCCTTTTTTGCATTGTATGCAAACATTGATGGTTTTATATATAGAGAAGCAGAAATACCAGTAGTTGATCGCCCGGAAATTGATCGCTGGATCTTATCGGAACTAAACAGTTTGATTAAAACAGTAAACGAAGCCTATTCAGAATACGAACCACATCGTGCCGGCAGGTATATCGAAGATTTTGTGGATGAACATTTGAGCAACTGGTACGTACGCCTTTGCCGCAGACGTTTCTGGAAAGGCGAATACTCACAGGACAAAATTGCTGCTTACCAAACTCTTTACCGTTGTATGGAAGTGGTTGCCCAGCTCTCTGCCCCCATAGCTCCTTTTTTTATGGATAGATTGTATTCCGACTTAAATAGTATCACTGGCAGAAACAAATCAATATCTGTGCATCTGAGCAATTTCCCTGTTTCAGATACTTTTCTGATAGATACGGATTTAGAAGAACGAATGGAATTGGCACAGAAAATATCTTCCATGATTTTATCTATCCGTAAAAAAGAAAACATCCGTGTTCGCCAACCTTTGAATAAAATTCGTATCCCTGTTTTGGATGAAACATATAAAACAAAAATTGAAGCAGTTAAAGATTTAATCTTGTCAGAAGTTAATGTTAAGGAAATTGAATTTGTGAGTGAAGCGGATACCCAGATTGTGAAGAATTTAAAGCTGAATTTCAAAACCTTAGGCAAAAAATGTGGTAAACACATGAAGGCTGTGCAGGTTTTTGCCAATGAAAATGCACAAGCTGTTATTTCTGGTATTGAAAAAACAGGAAAATTTGAAATAAAAATTGATCCCGAAATAATCGAACTGGAAACAGAAGATGTAGAAATTATACCTATAGATATACCCGGCTGGAAAGTCGCCAATTCAGGTCAAATAACTGTTGCTCTGGATATTACAATTACCACTGAACTAAAAGAAGAGGGACTCGCCCGCGAACTGGTAAATCGCATTCAGAACCTCAGAAAAGAGAGTAATTTGGATGTTACAGATAAAATCGATGTAAAAATTCAGAGAAATTCTGCTATAAATGAAGCGATTAACAATAATTTAAACTATATTTGCACCGAAATTTTGGCATCCTCATTAGAACTTGTCGATACTTTGGAGGCAAAAAAAGGAGCTGAAATAGAATTAGACGAAGAAATAAAGACTCTAATAACCATTACAAAATTAAATTAACGAAGATAGAAGATGGCAAAAAAAGCGCAAAAAGGAAAATCTGCAAAACCTGCTAAAAAAGCGGCTGCAAAACCTGCTAAAAAAACGATTGCAAAATCAGTTAAAGCCGCCCCAAAGGCAGGAGGGAAAGCTGCACTTAAAAAAGCCTCTAAACCTGTTGTAAAATCTGCTAAATCTGATAAAAAAACAGCTGCAAAACCGGTTAAAACCCGCCCCGCACAAGGAAAAGCAGCACCTAAAAAAGCTACCAGACAAGCTAAAACCAACAACAAACCGGCTGCGAAATCAGTACGCTCTGCTGTAAAAAACACAGTAAAAAATAGCACTAAAAAGATTATTAAACCAGCCAAAGCAACCAGTAAACCGGTTGCTAAACTTGCCCGTCCGACAGGCGGGAAAGTTGTAAAACCAGCTAAAACAACTAAAACTGTTGCAAAACCTACTATTAAGAAAAAAATAGAAAAAGTTGCTAAAAAACCTATTGCTAAACCTATTGCTAAACCTATTACTAAACCTATTGCTAAACAGCAAGTTGTAAAAGCAACCACCACTAAGCCGACTATAAAGCCGGTGACTAAAAAAGAAGGACCCAAAAAGGTAGTTGCAGAAAAGCCTGTGATTGCTGCTAAACCGGTAACGCCTGTTGTAAAAAAGTCAGAGTCTGTTTCAAAAAGAAAATATGACTTTGATTTAGATGATGAAGGGGGGGTGAGTACGGGTGATGAACCGATGATTGTAGAATATAAAACGCCTTCAATTCAACGTCCAATGGGACCTGTACCTAAGCCACATATCAACACAGATAGCAGAACCCGTTATACCGATGCCGAATTAAAAGAATTTAAAGCACTGATTTTGAAAAAATTAGAAGAAGCCCAAAAGGATTATGACTTGTTAAAGAGCACACTATCTCATAAAGATGACCATGGTACCGATGATACATCTCCAACATTTAAACTGTTAGAGGATGGTTCCGATGTATTATCTAAAGAAGAAACAGCTCATTTGGCAGGCCGTCAGGAAAAATTTATTCAGAACCTTCAAAATGCTCTGGTTCGTATCGAAAACAAAACCTATGGTATTTGCCGTGCTACCGGTAAGTTAATCTCAAAAGAACGCCTTAGAAGCGTACCACACGCCACGTTAGCAATTGAAGCTAAATTGGAGCAGAATATATAAAAATATACTGAACTTACTGAATTTGCGATAGTAGCAAAGGGCGGGTAGATTCAGTAATGCTATAATAAAAAATCCCGTTAATCTGCAGAGATTAACGGGATTTTTTATTATATGTATATTGCTTATGCTTTTGCGGTTTGTTTACCGGTCAAAATGCCGGCATCAACCAATATTCTTCCACAGTGTTCACAAACAATAATTTTTTTGTGGGTACGGATATCCAATTGACGCTGAGGAGGAATTTTATTAAAACAACCACCACAGGCATCACGCTCAACAGTAACTAGTCCCAATCCATTCATTACATTGGCACGTATACGTTTGTATGCATTCAGCAAACGCTCCTCAATAAGTGCTTCTGAATTTTTTGATTTTTTAATTAATGCTGTTTCCTCTTTCTCTGTTTCAGCAACAATCTCATCCAGCTCTTTTTTCTTAATTTTCAAATCTTTTGCTCTGCCTTCCAGCTCCTGCTCTGATTCTTCTGCAATTGCTTTTTTTGCAATAATATTGACTTTATACTCTTTAATACGTTTTTCTGCCAATTGAATTTCAAGATTTTGGAATTCTATTTCTTTTGTTATTGAATCGTATTCACGATTATTACGCACTTTACTTTGTTGTGACTCATATTTTTTAATTAAAGCCTGAGCATCCTTAATTACATTTTTCTTTTCAGAAATAGAATCTTCTAATGCTTTCAGCTCCTCTGTATAGTTAGTTATACGGGTTTCCAAACCAGCAACCATATCTTCAAGATCTCTTACTTCCAAAGGTAACTCACCTCGCACTGTCCTGATTTTATCAATCTTTGAGTCAATTTGTTGTAATTCATACAACGCTCTTAACTTTTCCTCTACCGAAATTTCTTCAGTTTTCGCTTTTGACATCTTATAAATAGTTTATTGGATTTGTATTAATTTTTGATATAAGGAGTGCAAATGTAGTAAATTTTTTCTTTAAAACCTCATAAAATAACTCTATTGTAAACTGTTCGGTTTCGTAATGACCTATATCAGCAATTACAATATGGTTTTCGGCATCAAAAAACTGGTGATATTTGAAATCGGCCGTCACAAAAATATCGGCATGACTTCTTATGGCATCTCCCAGCAAAAAGCTTCCCGAACCACCACAAATGGCTACCTTCCTGACTTTTTTCTCCCGTAAAGCTGTGTAACGCACACAATCGGCTTTCATTAGCATTTTTAGTTGCTTTAAGAACTCCGTTTCGGGAATTTCAACGGGTAATTCACCCACCAGGCCTGCTCCAACTCTGTTATGAGTATTGGTAAGGGGAATAAGGTCATAAGCTACCTCTTCATAAAGGTGGCTTTTCAGCAAAGCTTTTACTAATTGTGACTCAATGTATTGTGGGTAAATGGTTTCTATACGAACTTCTTTTTCATGGTGCTGTTTACCTTTTTCTCCTACATAAGGATTGCTGCCTTCTCCCGCTCTGAATGTTCCGGTACCATTAGTATTAAAACTACATTCATCATAATTTCCAATACGGCCTGCTCCAGCAGCAAACAAAGCTGTACGAACTTCTTCTGCTTTTTCTTCGGGGCAAAATGTTATCAACTTTTTTAGTCCGTTTTTTTGCGGTGCTAACACCTGGCAATTAACTAAACCTAACTTCTCAGCTATTTTAGCATTCACCCCATTATAAACATTATCTAAATTGGTGTGCGCTGCATAAATAGCAATATTATTTTGGATGGCCTTAATAAGCACCCTTTCCACATAATTGTTACCATTTAGCTTTTTAATGCCTGAAAATACTATAGGATGATGCGCTATTACCAGGTTACAGCCTAAAGAGATGGCTTCATCAATAACAGCCTCTGTGCTATCTAAGCATATAAGGGCGGCTGTTATTTCCATATCATGGTTACCGCAAAGCAATCCTGCATTATCATAGCTTTCCTGATAGGCAAGAGGTGCAAAAGATTCTAAATAATCGGTTATTTCTTTTAGTTTCATAATGTTTAGCTTATTGCGGCTTTTAATATTTTACTAAAGTACAAAATGTGTTACATTATTGATGCTTAAAACACCATATACCTGGTTTGAGAATAAAAATACACTGGTTATTTTGAAAATTTAACTTTATTTACACACTACTTCGGTTAGGATTTATAAATTTACCCTGTTGAATTAATAAATATATTTTGGGGAAGTATACGCTTAAAATAGAATACGATTATGACTTTGTGTTGATTGGCATTTCATCTCATGAAAAAGATTACCGCCTCTGTTGGGCATTAAATAAAGCCCTGGAGATTGAACTGACAAGAACAGACTCACTTGAAATAAAATCAAAAAAGCAGGATACTCCTTCTTTTTTCTCACTATTCAAATATGAGAATAGCGATGAATTTAAGGAATACTTTGTACTTGTAAATCTAAGCGAAAACAGGCCGTTTGTTTCAAAAGAACATACATTATTTAATAAAGGAAAAGAACCTTCTTCCACAGAAAGCGGTATACTGATTCCGGAGCACAGGCAAATGGATTATTTTTTTGTAATCAGAGGCGAAATGGATGGTGTTGCTGTAGAAAATATTCTCAAAAAACTGAAAGAAATAGAATTTATACTCACTGCTGTTCGTGTTGATGTTGAAGAACTTAAGTCAAAAATAAATCTGGTTTTTTAAAAATTATAAACTCATTGGGAAAATCTTTTTCTTACTAAAAGATTTAAGACACCATCAGAAATAAATTTCCCCCTTGAAAAGGGGGACTAAAGGGGGATTAAAAAAATGACAAAAAGAACAAAAATTGTAGTAACACTCGGCCCGGCCTCTTCATCTGTAGAAGTAATTGAGGAAATGGTGCGTACAGGTGCGGATGTATGCCGTATTAATTTTTCTCACGGTTCATATCAAGATATAATAGAGCAGATAAAAAACATTCGTGCCATAAACAAAAAGTTGGATACCCACACAGCTATTCTTGCCGATTTACAAGGCCCGAAATTACGTATTGGATTAGTTGAAGATAATGGTGTTGAATTAGTTGAAGGAAAAGAAATAACCATTACAACCGAAGAATGTATAGGAACAGCAGAACGTATCTATATAACTTATCCTCAATTTCCAAGGGATGTGAAAGTTGGTGAAAACATTCTGATAGATGATGGCAAACTGCTATTAACGGTTATATCAACAAATGGTAAGGATGAAGTAAGGGCTGTTATTAGCCATGGTGGAATTTTATCTTCAAAGAAAGGGGTTAACCTTCCTAATACCAAAATATCTTTGCCTTGTCTGACAGAAAAAGATTTAAAAGACCTTGAATTTGCTTTATCACAGGATACCGACTGGATAGGCCTTTCATTTGTTCGTTCTGCTGCAGATATTATAGAGCTTAAACATTTGATTCAAACCATTGATCCCAGTGCAAAAGCCAAAGTGGTGGCTAAAATTGAAAAACCAGAAGCTATTTTGGAGATTGATAATATTATTAAAGAAACCGATGCGCTAATGGTTGCACGTGGCGATTTAGGGGTGGAGGTGCCTATGCAGGAAGTACCGGTAATTCAGAAAATGCTTGTGCGCAAATGCCTTGAGCAGTCAAAACCTGTAATTATTGCTACACAGATGATGGAAAGCATGATTACTAACATTGCTCCTACACGCGCTGAAGTGAGCGATGTGGCAAACAGTGTAATGGATGGAGCAGATGCTGTTATGTTAAGTGCTGAAACATCAGTTGGAAAGCACCCCGCTAAAGTTGTGGAAGCTATGACCAAAATCATTGAACATATTGAAAAGGAGAGTCCTATTTATAATCGTGATAATGCTGCACCTGAGGTAAACCTGCATAATGAGCGTTTTATTTCTGATTCTATTTGTTATACCGCAGCAAAGATGGCACAACGAACCAAGGCCGCAGCAATTATAACCATGACACATTCAGGATATACAGCTTTTAAATTAGCCAGCCATCGACCCAAAGCACATATATATGTCTTTACCGATAACCTCCGTATTCTCACAACACTTAACTTAGTGTGGGGGGTTAAAGGGTTTTACTATGATAAAAGCATCAGCACAGACCATACTATTGCTGATATTAAGTTTATATTGAAAAAAAACGGATACATCAAATTAAATGACCTTATCATAAATATTGCAAGTGTTCCTTTGAGTGAAAAAGGAAAATCAAATATGGTGAAACTAAGCGCTGTTGAATAGAGGCGTATGAATAAAATCATTCAGGCACATTTAGCATTATTAACGGTAAACATAATTTATGGTGCAAATTATTCCATCGCTAAAGAAGTGATGCCTGCTTATATTCATCCTTTTGCTTTTGTTTTGATGCGTGCAAGTACAGCAATGATTTTGTTCTGGATAGTAGGCACGTTGATTATCAAAGAAAAATTAAATAAAAAAGATCTGCCGCGTGTTGCTTTGCTGGCTCTATGCGGAGTGGCTGTCAATCAGCTTTTATTCCTGAAGGGACTTAGCTTAACCTCTCCTATCAATGCATCTATCATTATGATATCTAATCCGATTATTGTAATGTTAATTGCCGCATTGGTATTGAAGGAAAAAATTTCATTTGGTAAAATTGCAGGAATTACCTTTGGAATAGCCGGAGCATTGATGTTATTACTATTTAATAAACGCTTTTCCTTCGGCTCAGAAACTATTGCAGGCGATGCTATGATACTTGTCAATTCCCTGTCCTGGGCAGGATATATTATCCTGGTTAAACCTTTGATGAAGAAATACAATACATTTACCGTTATAAAATGGGTGTTTTTATTTGGCAGCCTCTATGTATTACCTTTTGGCTATAATGAATTTATTCAGGTAAGTTGGAATATGCTCCCCTCTGCTATCTGGTGGGATATTGTTTTTGTTGTTATAGGCAGCACTTTTTTTGCGTATGTACTTAATACATACGCATTAAGAGCATTAAGCCCTGCTGTAGTTAGTATTTATATTTACTTACAGCCCTTTTTAGCAACACTTATTGCTGTTTTCTGGTATCAGAATGATGCGTTAGATACACGAAAAATTATTTCCGGAATACTAATTATCATTGGTGTTTATTTAGTAAGCAGACCGGTAAAACAAGCAGAAAAGAAAAACAATTAGCACTATTTTCCCGAAATGATAGTAAAATAATATTTGTGGCATTTTGCGTATCTTTACAGACATAATTTATCTATTAGAAACATGAGTATTACAAAAGAAAAAGTTTTAGAAGCGTTAAAAAATGTGGAAGACCCTGACTTAAAAAAAGATCTGGTAACGCTTGGCATGATAACAGATCTGGAGGTAGAGGGCAAAAATGTGAGTTTTACAGTAGTTCTTACTACGCCTGCATGTCCAATGAAAGACATGATTCATAAAGCATGTGTAAATGCGGTTTTACATTTTGTGGATAAAGAAGCAAAAATAAATGTGAAAATGTCGTCCAATGTGTCTGCACGCAAAAGCAGCGGCCCATTGTTGTCTGGTGTAAAAAACATTATTGGCGTAGCATCAGGAAAAGGTGGCGTTGGAAAATCTACTATAGCCTCTAATTTGGCTATAGGACTATCAAAATCAGGTGCTTCAGTAGGTTTGATAGATGCAGATATTTATGGCCCTTCACAAACAATTATGTTTGATGTAGTACATGAAAAGCCGATGATGAAAAATATTGAAGGACAAAATAAAATGGTTCCGGTGGAAAGCTATGGAATAAAATTATTGTCCATAGGCTTTTTTGCCGATACGTCACAAGCTATCGTGTGGCGTGGCCCCATGGCTTCAAAAGCATTAATGCAAATGGTTTCAGATGCTGATTGGGGAGAGTTGGATTATTTGATTATTGATTTGCCCCCTGGTACCGGAGATATTCATTTATCCTTAGTAAGCGCGGTTCCTTTGAGTGGTGTTGTTATTGTAAGTACACCTCAGCAGGTAGCTTTGGCCGATGCAAGAAAAGGGGTAAGTATGTTTCGTTTACCATCCATTAATGTGCCGGTTTTAGGTATTGTGGAAAATATGTCCTATTTCACTCCTGCGGAATTGCCTAACAATAAATATTATATCTTTGGTAAAGAAGGAGCGAAAAAACTGGCAGATGAATTAGGGGTTCCATTGCTTGGGGAGATACCACTTGTACAAAGTATATGCGAAGCTGGCGATGCCGGAAGACCTGCTGTTCTTCAGGAAACAACCCCACAGGCCATGGCTTTTATGGATATGGCAACAAAAGTAGCGCAACAGTTGTCAATACAAAATTCAAAGAAAAATGCAGAGAAGGCGGTATATAGTAATTGATAAGCCGGCTAAATAACGCTCCGATAGCAATTTTACATCGCTTAAAAAATCCCCACTCTTATTTTATTAAGAAGCGGGGATTTTTATGGGGAATTCGACTAAATACTATTCAAGAACTAATTTACCAGTATGAACGGTTGTATTATTTTTGTTGATAGTATAAAAATACATTCCATTTGCTAATGAACTTCCATCAATAGTTGCAGAAGACATATTCGCAGGAATTTGCATTCTTTTTACAGATTTTCCATAAATATCATAAATGATTAATTCACTTGCTTCATTTTGTACTGTTGCAAATTTCAAGGTAGCAGTATGATGGAATGGGTTTGGATAAATACTTACATCATTATTATTCGAATTAATATCGGCAATTCCCACGCCTGAAGTAGTAGAACTATAGGATGCACCCCAGCCTGCTGCATTTACAGAAGCATCGGATGTAAATGTAACTAACATATTATTTCCTGTTAGCGTTACCGGCATGGGAACAGTATTACCGCTAAAAGCGCCAAGTAAGGATGGAGGGTTTGATGAATTATCATATACCTGCACCAAATCCACTCCGCTTTGAGTATCAAATGAACCAAAACTTAAAGTAATTGTAACGGCATTTGAAGGATTAATGATCCATGAACAGTTGGAATTGTCAGCATAATTAGAAGATGAACCACTGCCATCATCAAAAGTGCCGGCAGGTGCAGTTAAGTTAGTAGAACCCGTGCAATATACCGGTGGTGGCGGCTGTGTGCTGGTATAAGAAGCATCCCAGCCCGGTGCTGTAACTGTATTGTTAGAGGTAAACTCTACCAACACCGAACCTGAGTTTATTGTAACAGGGGTAGGAATTGAATTTCCGCTATAAGAGCCAACCTGGGTAGCTGGTGAAGTAGAGTTGTCATATACTTTTACAAAGTCAAGCCCTGTTTCTATATCAAAAGAGTTAAAGGTTACTGTGATAGAAGTAGCGCCTGTTGGTTGTATCAGCCATGAGCAGTTGGCATTATTACTATAATCATTAGATAATCCACTGCCATCACTGAAACTTCCGGCAGCAGTCATAAGGTTTGTTTGGCCACTGCAATATACCGGAGGTGCTGCTGTTGAAGTATAAGAAGCGTCCCACCCCCCGTTATTGTAAGAATAATCAGACGTAAAACGTACAAACATATTACCACCTGTAGAAGTTACCGGTGCAGGCGGAGTCATATTGCTGTTTCCACAAAGTACTGCAAGTATGCTTGCAGTAGTGTCTCCGCCATCATATACAGTTATTTTGTCGGAGCAGTTATATACTTCAAGGTCAAATACCCCTGTAAAACTAAGAGTAATAGTGCCGGCACCCGGAGGAGCTATAAGCCACATACAATCAGTGTTATCGTTATAGTTATTGCTGCCGCTTCCATCACTGAAGTTGCCTGTTGATGTGGTCTTTACTACTGTTCCCGAGCAGTACTGAGCTTGTGCAGACTGAACAAAAAGGATAGCTGACAGAATAAAAGTAGGTATATGTTTTATCATGATTGTTTTGATTTTGATTTAATTCGGAAACAATTAATCGTTTCTGATTTACACTTGTCCAAGCCCGGAAAAGTCAGAAACGATTAAGATTAAAGTTTTCGCATTGCCAAATTATGGTACCAATACACAGTCGTTAATAGTGTATTCCATAGCAATCTTATTTTTTACCAGCTTGTTGTTATAAACTGTTCTAACAACATAAGATAAAGGCACGCCAGCCTGTATATCCGTAGATTTGGATAACTGGGTAGTCAGTGAACTTAAACTGGAAGCTGTAATTGCTGAAAAAGTTGGGTTTATGGTACCACCAAGTGCAAGCACCTGAACTGATAAACTATCCAATGAAGATAAATAATTAGCATCTATATCACCACTTACCGAAATATTATTATTACTGAAAGAAAGATTTACAGCAGCTTTTATTTTCATTACGGATGAGGTAGATTCAATGAGCAGGTAAAAAACACGTCCGTAAGTTACATCTGACACATAACAAGCAGGGTTGCCCGGGCCAACATATTTTGCAAGATCCATTGGTGTAACGGATGGGTCAAAAAATTCATCGTATGTCGGAGGAATATCATAACTCATGGTAAAAAATGTTTGTTTCAGTGTAACAAAATAATGATTGACATTTGATTTATCCGAAAACTCAAACTCTCCTTCACCATCTATTGGTGAAATTTCTACATCCCCATTTAACTCCAGTGACAGTTCTTCCTTTGATTTTACCTCCGTATGTGTAAAATTGAAGCGGGCAGGTAATACTTCATTGTTGTAATAAACAATATCATTCAAAGCCTGGGTGATATAGCTCTTTTTAACTTCTGGTAAATTTACATAAACAGAATTAGAACCATTAACAATATCAATTGATACAGTACCTGGGCCACGCTTTACAGCAATAACATCTGGTGTTCCATTGCTTAGTGAAGCTCCCTGTAACAGGCTGCCCGGATAAACCACAGAAACATTGGGGTCGTATAATGGAAAGTCGGGATTGCCTTGTACTACGTTCCAGGTGTTGCTCGTGCAATTCCAGCTACCGCTGTCTACAGGTACTGATGAAGTATTTGTATTAGTGAGTATTTTATGATTGCCATAGGTTTCGAATTCTCCACCTGATTTTAATACTTCCTCATAGCTGAAGTCTTCTCCAGGATTTACATCTTTTTTACAGGAATTCATGGTAAACATTGTTCCTGTTGCAATTAAAACACCAATAAAACGTAGTTGTTTTGTCATTTTTTATCGTTTTTAATTATTAGTTGTTAATACAAATGAAAATGCGACCATACCTGATTCATTTACCACTATATTTTGAAGAGAGTTGTAGCGGATGTTGCTACTTGAGAAGATAACCTTTTTCATTTTAGCGGTTTTGGGAACAAATACTATTTGCTCTTCTATGGTGATCACTAAATTATTTGCCGGACAAATGTACAACCATATTCATCAAAAAGCAAATTTATTTTTAAAATATAAGTATTAAATGAATAAATAAAACCACCCTAACCACTCCAAGTTTCTGATTTTTAATAACTTATATTTTTACATTTGTTTTCTCAAAAACATATGGAATCTGCTTAACTTTGTAACCCAATAAGTGTTTTAATATATGCATTTAACAATTGGTATTACTGATACAGAAGCGCATTACGTGAATTACCCGTTTTGGGTAAAAGGGGATAATAAGAATATTGAAATTATAAAGCTTTCACAGGAGAATAGTAACGAGCTTAGCAAGTGTGATGGAGTGGTATTAAGCGGAGGAATAGATACACATCCTTCTTTTTATGGTAATCCAAGAGCTAATTATCCTTTAGCTCCTAAGGGATTTGATATACAACGTGATGAATTTGAATTGGCTGTTTTTAAGCACACTCAACAAAAAAGTATTCCTGTTCTGGCCATTTGCAGAGGCATGCAATTGGTGAATATAGCATTGGGCGGAAACCTGCTGCAGGATATTGAAGAGAGTGGTAAGCATGACCATCGCAGGCATGGCGAAGTTGACGGAATACATGAAATTTCTGTGGCCAAAGGCAGTTTATTACACACAATAACCGGCTGCGATAAAGGCATTGTCAATAGTGCTCATCATCAGGCTTTAGGTAAAATTTCCAATGATTTAAAGGTAACCAGCTTATCTCCCGATGGTATTGCTGAAAGTGCTGAATGGAAAAATGCTGATGGCAAGGCATTTCTTTTGTGTGTTCAATGGCATCCTGAACGTTTGGCACAACAGCAGTCGGGCAACCCTTTTACAACAGCAATCAGAGAACAGTTTTTAAAAGCTGCAAAAGAGTTTAAAATTAAAAGATAAACAAATGAATGTAATTAATCCTGCAACAGAGGAAATTATTGTAAATCTCAAAGAAGATACGTTAGATAGTATCGAGTATAAATACGATCTGCTCAGAAAAGGACAGGAAGAGTGGAGCCAAATTCCTCTCAAAGAGCGTATTGCTGTATTGAAGCGGTTTTCAGAGCTGTTAAAGCAAAATATAGAGCACAATGCAACTATTCTTACATCAGAAGTAGGAAAACCTTTGCAACAGGCCAGGAATGAAATAAACGGAGCGCATAACCGCATCAAATGGCTTACCGAAAATGCCGAAAAATACCTGGCAGATGACTATATGACTGTTGATACAGGATTAACAGAAAAAATTGTTTATGAACCATTAGGCATAATTTGTAATATTTCTGCCTGGAACTATCCTTACCTGGTGGGAGTAAATGTATTTGTTCCTGCATTACTTGCCGGCAATGTCGTTATGTATAAACCATCTGAGTTTTCATCGTTAACAGGATTAGAGATTGAAAAATTACTAAAACAGGCCGGTGTTCCGGATCATGCATTCCAGGTAGCGGTAGGCGCTCGTGAAGTGGGTGAGATATTACTTCACTTGCCATTCAATGGTTATTTCTTCACCGGTTCTTATAAAACCGGGAAATACATCCATGAAAAGATTGCACATAAGTTAGTGCCTTCCCAACTGGAATTGGGTGGAAAAGACCCTCTGTATATTGCTGATGATATAGTAGATATTAAAAATGTAGCTGCCGGAACTGCAGATGGCGCTTTTTATAATACGGGGCAAAGCTGTTGTGCTGTAGAACGTATTTATGTACACGAAAAAGTGTATGATGAATATGTAGACGGGTTTGTAAAAGAAGTAAAAAGATTTAAATTAGGACAACCAACAGATGAAGGTGTTTATATAGGCCCATTAACCCGTAAGCCACAACTCGATTTCATTGAAGAGCAGGTAAAAGAAGCTGTTGCCAAAGGTGCTAAAGTGGCTGTTGGTGGTAAAAGGGCTGCCGGAAAAGGATATTTCTTTGAACCAACGGTAGTATTAAATGTAAACCATAATATGAGTTTAATGCGCGAAGAAAGTTTTGGGCCCGTGATTGGCATTATGAAAGTAAAAAATGATGCAGAAGCAATTGAACTAATGCAGGATACAGAATACGGGCTCACAGCAGGGGTTTATTCTGCTTCAAAAGAACGCGCAGAAAGTGTATTAAAAAGAATAAATGCCGGAACCGGTTACTGGAACTGCTGTGACCGTGTCAGTGCAGCATTACCGTGGAGCGGACGCAAAAACTCCGGCATGGGTTCCACACTTTCTCATATAGGGTTACGTGCATTTACACAACCCAAAGCCTATCATTTGAGAGGGTAATAGGCTGGCTATTGAAAACGATTCGTATATTTGCAAAAAAATAATTTAAACGAACTCCCATGAAAAAATTATTACTACGCAGCACATTAATATTAATTAATGTTTCTTTCTTTCTATCAGGAGCCTTTGCACAATTTGTATCCGCTGAACGGGCAAAAAATATAGTTGTTTCATTGTTCAATGAAAGAAAACCCTCTCATGCGAAAATGCTTACTATTAATGAAATTGAAATTGAGTCGCTAAAATATCACAATGGGATTCCTGTATATTATATTTTTAATTTATCCGGCAATGCATTTATTATAATTGCTGCCGATGAAAGAATCTATCCTGTGCTTGGTTATTCTTTTCAAAGCTCTTTTGATGAACAGAATGTTCCGGATTGTATGGACTGGCTGCTCGGAGAATATCAAGAACAGATTTACGATGTTGTTGCACACAACCTGAATTATAAAGACCAGGAGATACATCAGGCATGGGAGAAATATGAAGTAAATGGCAGCATGCAAAAAAGCAATCCTGCACCACTACCGGCTCCAATGAGT
This sequence comes from Bacteroidota bacterium, assembly GCA_023251835.1. GTDB lineage: Bacteria > Bacteroidota > Bacteroidia > 2-12-FULL-35-15 > 2-12-FULL-35-15 > 2-12-FULL-35-15. Next base: position 17,206 of record JAHEXZ010000081.1, read on the forward strand.
GTATCACCGCTTACAACAACTACCTGGTCACAGGGATGTTATTATAATGAGAACTGTCCTGCAGATAATTCTCTTGGAACAACACGTTGCGGACGAGTACCCACAGGCTGTGTTGCTACAGCATTTGGTCAGGTTATGAAATACCATAATTACCCTGCTCAGGGAACGGGCTCTAACTCTTACAGCTCTAATTATGGAACCATGTCAGCAAACTTTGGGGCAACAACCTATAACTGGGCAAATATGCCTAATAAACTTCTTACCAATAACCTGGATGTAGCACAGCTATTGTTTCATGCAGGCGTTTCAATAGATATGGATTACGGACCTAATGGCTCCTCCGCTTATGCTACAGATGTGAGAACTGCGCTGGTGAACAAGTTCAAATATGCGAGTACTGCACAAAATGTCAGCAAATCATCCTATAGCAATACGCAATGGGAGAATCTTATTCGTACGGAATTAGATGCTCAACGTGTAGTACTTATCAATGGGCACGATCCTGCTGCTAATGCCGGTCATGCTTTTATTGCTGATGGCTACCAGGGAACAAACTCTTTTCATATCAACTGGGGCTGGAATGGAAGCAGTGATGGATACTTTTTACTTACCGCTCTGAGCCCTTCGAGTTATTCCTTTAATACAAGCGTAGGGGCAATAATAGGCATCAAACCTTTAAGCACTACTACTACGTGTTCTATGGTTACCGGGTTGTCAGCAAGTAATATTACCTCCAACAGCGCAACACTCAACTGGGCTTCAACAGGAACAGCTAATTCCTATAATATAAAATATAAAGAAACCACTTCATCAACATGGACAACAGTAAGTTCAACAACAACCTCAAAAACAATAAGCGGTTTAAGCCCGGCTACCAGCTATCATTTTCAGGCACAACGGGTTTGTTCAGGCACCTCTTCATCCAACTATTCAGCATCAACAACTTTTACAACCTCATCATCTTCTTCTTCTAACACTACTGTTACTGTAGGTTCTGGAACCGGAACTACCGGTGCTGCCCCTTATGGAACCGGTAATATGGATGAGAGGGCTCAATTTATAGTTACCAAAAACCAATTGGTTGCTGCCGGTTATGCATCATCCGCAAATTTTATTAAATCACTTGCTTTTAATGTTGCTTCCGCAAACGCAAAAACAATGACCGGATTTACCATTAAGGTTGGCCACACAACTGCTTCGGATTTTTCATCTACAAGTTTTCTGAATACAACAATGACAACCGTTTATTCAGGGAATGTTACCGTAACAAATGGATGGAACACACATACATTTACAACAGCTTTCCCATACAATGGTTCAAGCAATCTTTTGATAGAGATTTGTTGGGATAATTCCAGCTCTGCCAGCAATTCTACTGTTAAATATACTTCCACATCATCGTCTTATCAAACGCTTTATAAGAAGGCCAATGTAACAAGTGGTGGAATTTGTAGCAGCACGAGTGGTGGTTCAAGGAGCTATAGCCGCCCGAATATGAAGTTTGTTTTTTCTTCTTCAGCTCTTAAAATGTTAGAAGTTCCGGCAGAAGAAACATCAGAAACAATTGATAACAAAACAGCTACATTACAAGTGTTTCCAAACCCCGCACAAAATACAGCAACAGTTCAATTTGATGGCACATTTGAACAGGCACACATCGCGGTTTTTGACATTACCGGGAAACAGATATTGTCAGATAATATGACTAACAGCACTTACTTGTTGCAAGTTGAACCTTATACTCCGGGAATTTATTTGGTAGTAATCCAAAGTGGAAACAATTATTTTACTAAAAAGTTAATGGTAAAGAGAGAGTTATAATATTTGGCTTTTGCCATAAATATTCTAAAATGGACTATGACAAATGTTAGAAACTGAAACAATAAATTATACTTATAAATAATGAAAATAAAACTACTCCTTATTGCATTTGCTTTTACTTCTTATTTTGCGAATGCACAATCCTGCCAGGCAAATTTTACTTATACGGAATCGGCACTCACCGTTTCCTTTGCTGATTCATCCTATGGCAGCACAACTCCTACTAACTGGAGCTGGAGTTTTGGTGACGGAATAACAAGTTCCCTGCAAAGCCCGTTACATACTTATTTGCAGGCAGGTACATACGTTGTTTGCCTTTCTGTTTATACACCATTTACCAATTGCCAGAGTACCTTTTGCGATAGTATTGTGGTGGGTAATATGGGTAATTGCTCTGCTTATTTTACCCATCTTATAGATTCGTTAAATCCCAATGAAATTAATTTATTGGATTCTTCTTCTGTAGGAACTACAAGCTGGCAATGGGATTTTGGCGATGGAAACACAAGTAATTCTCAAAATCCATCACACATTTATTCAAATGCAGGAAATTATGTTGTTTGTTTAACAACCATAGATTCTCTTGGATGTGGCGATACGTATTGCGATTCTATTACCATTGGAACGAATGGAAATTGCTATTCAAATTATACTTATACGGTTGATTTTATCAACCCTAATATGATTTATTTTTACGAAGATTCTGTTTCAAACCCGGTATACACGATCTGGAATTTTAATGATGGCACTATTGACAGTTTGCCAAACCCTGTTCATGTTTTTAGCGGATCGGGAACATATACCGTTTGTTTAACTATTGGCGACAGCGCGGGTTGTACGAGCACATCCTGCCAGCAAATTACAATTGGACCGGTGGGTTGTTATTCTAATTTTTCTTTTTCTCCTGATTCTGTTAATCTGCTGAATCTCCATTTCACTGATTTATCATTTTCCGGAACAACAGGCTGGATTTGGGAATTTGGCGATGGTGATTCTGCTTCTACTCAAAATACCACACACACCTATAATTCAGCAGGCTGGTATAATGTATGTCTTACAACGTTCGACTCCATTTCGAATTGTGTAGATACTTATTGTCAGACCATTGAAGTAAGTAATTGCTATGCATCCTATGCCACAGTTGCTGATTCTACAGATCCATATACGGTTCATTTTATTGATAATTCATTAGGTAATCCAACCAGCTGGCTTTGGGATTTTGAAGATGGCACTACTTCCACCCAACAGAATCCTGTTCATACTTATCCTTTTGATGCATGGCATTGGGTGTGTCTTACAACAACTAATAGCCAGACTAATTGTACTAATACCTATTGTGATTTTATTTATGCCGGCTCTCCAAGTAGTTGTTATGAATACTGGGAACTCGCACCCGATTCTACGGATGCACTTACAATAAACTTTTCTGAGTATTCATGGGGCTCTCCTCCATCTGCTTATTTTTGGACATTTGGTGATGGCGACAGCTCTACCCTCCAAAACCCTGTTCACACGTATGATACCGCAGGGGTTTACTTTGTTTGCTGCACTATTACTGACTCAACGGGTAGTTGTTCTTTTTCAGACTGCTATAATCTGAATGTTGGCAACTTCTCTTATTGTCCGGCAAGCTTTACTTATAATTCTATTGCAGGTAGCATAGTTTCTTTTAGCTATAGCGGATCAGGTAATCCTACGAATTTCCTTTGGGACTTTGGGGTATGGGGAACTTCAACCCAACCTAATCCTGCTAACGACTTTCAAAACCCAGGAACTTATTATATATGTCTCACTGTTTCAGATTCTGGTTGTACAAGTACGCAGTGCGATAGTGTGACTATCACTGCAGTAGGAGAGGAAGAAATTTTATTAGAAAATAGTTTCGCTATTTATCCAAACCCGGCAAAAAATAATTTATTTATCCGAAACAATTCTAAAAATTTGGGTGTGGTCACCTTGACTATTTTTAATCCGATTGGAGAGTTAATGGAACAACGCGCAATGAGAAATAATACCGAAATGATTGATTTTTCTGATAAAGCATCGGGACTGTATTCAATTAAAATACAAAATCAGAAATCAGTAATACACAAAAAAGTAATGATAGTAAAGTAGAATTTGATGTTGATTTGTGCAAAAAGGCTTAAGCACCGAAACACAACTATACTTTTTTGAGTTTATCAGCCATTTCGAGCTGTTTGTACCAGCCTTCGCCATATTTACGAATGAGTGGCTCGCGCAAGAATTTATATACAGACACATTTAGTTTTGCTCCACATTCACAAGCCGGTTTACAAACGTCCCATTTGTGGTAATTAACAGCATCGTAATCTTTGTATTTGGTAATACGTACCGGGTAAAGATGACAGGAAACGGGTTTTTTCCAGGTAATTTTGCCTTCATAAAAGGCTTTTTCAATGGCACATTTGGCAATACCATCTTCAAAATAAGTAAAAGCACAATGCTTTCCTTTTACTAATGGTGTAGTATATTCTCCATCTTCATCAATAACAAAAACCCCCTGTTTTTCAATAGCTTTAAGACCATCTTTCGGAATATAAGGTTTTACTTTGTCCAATATATCTTCCATAATGGCAATCTCTTCTTCATCCAATGGGGCACCGGCATCACCGGCAACACAACATTCTCCTTTACAGGCATTTATATCGCAAACAAATTTCTTTTCAAGCAAATGTTCTGAAACAATGGTATTATCTATGGCTATCATCTTTTTCCTTAATCTGCTGACATACTGATATACAAATATATCTAAATATTT
>JAHEXZ010000140.1 GCA_023251835.1 Bacteroidota bacterium
TGTGACTTTTTTCCTCTTTTTTAAAAATTGTTTGGTGCTTTGTGTTGAAACAATTTTATTTCTTTGTTTTAATGGGCAAAGCTCAGCCATACCGCGTTTTGCAGTAAATTGGATTAATTCATTTGTAAATTTTTCAGTATTTTTTTTGTATTTATCTGCCACCTTATGGGTGGGCCACGCTGGTCAAAAAACTGCAACTGTATCATAGTGTTTTGCTTGCAACAAGCGCAGGTTAAAGGGTTGTAAGGGATTGCCCTTGCACACTCATGCGGTAGAGATAGGAGTTGATTTCATCCACAGTAATCTGATGAGGAACTCTGCCAAAATGCAATGCAATCTGTGCCAGATTACGACTGTAATTGGTGATTAAGCTTTTGCTGTTTTGGTCAATGGTTACACGCTCTACAAATTTTGTGTAAGCGTCTTTAAATCCCGGAACAAGGTCTTTTTCCTGTTCTACAAAGATGTAATACTCTTTTTTTCTGAAACTCATGTTTTTATTTTTTAATTGGTTGAGTTTCTTTAACGGGAAAAGAGTATTTTCGTACAGGGAATTTATTCTTCTGGAGAACAGCTACCGAAGGTTTAGTTCAACACACGCTTGGCGAAATGCCAAGCACTGCGCCAAGTGCGCGCCCGTTATTTTTATTTGAAAAAAATTAATAGTTATTGGACATTTAAAAATGAAAAAGGCAAAAAATAAAAATATTTCTTCGAAACATTCCCTCCCCCTCTCTGGAGTTTATCCCGATAAAAGAGGGAGAGAGGGTATTAAGGAAAGAGATGATATACGCCACATCTTCAATGCTTTCAATAAACTTAATGTACTAATTATAGGTGACGTAATGATAGATGCTTATATGTGGGGAGATGTAAACCGTATATCTCCCGAAGCACCTGTACCCATTGTATCGATTATAAAAAAAGAAAACCGGCTGGGAGGGGCTGCCAACGTAGCATTGAATATACAAGCAATGGGGGCTAATCCTATTTTATGTTCTGTTGTTGGTAATGATGACAGCAGCAAGTTGTTTTCTGATTTGCTTAAAAAGCAGCAACTGACAACCAAAGGCATTCTAAATAGTAAAAACCGTATCACTACTATTAAAACACGTGTTATTGGTGCAAATCATCAAATGCTGAGAGTGGATGAAGAAATTGAAACCAATTTAAATAATAAAGAAATAAAAGCATTAACAATACGTATAAAAAAGCTGGCAATAAGTGAAAAAGCTGATATTATTATTTTTGAAGATTATGATAAAGGATGTATAACTCCTGAATTAATCAAAGATATTGTTGCTTTTTCCCATCAGAAAAATATTCCTGTTGTGGTTGACCCCAAAAAAAGAAATTTCATGCACTACAACGGAGTTACAATGTTTAAACCTAATCTGAAAGAGTTAAAGGAAGGACTAAAACTTGACTTTGACCCTGAAAATAATACTGAACTTGAAAAAATTGCTTCCGAATTTATTGAAAAACAAAACATCAATACTCTTTTGATTACATTATCAGATAAAGGTATTTATACACATAGTTTGCACGTTAAAAAGATTATTCCTGCTCATGTTCGTAACATTTCAGATGTTTCCGGTGCAGGTGATACGGTAATAAGTATAGCAGCCTTGTGCCTTGCTTTAAAGCTCTCACCAGTTATTACAGCCACATTGGCTAACCTTGCAGGTGGACTTGTATGTGAAAAAGTGGGTGTTGTGCCGGTTGATAAAAAACAGTTGTTAAAAGAAGCAATACTCTTGAAACTTTAATGAACCAATTAGTAACACCCTATAAAAATCAAACTACCAGCAAAAAAGAGCAGGTTGCATCTATGTTTAACAACATAGCTCCCAAATATGATTTTCTGAATCAGTTATTATCATTGGGTATTCATAAAGGCTGGCGTAAAAAGGCCATACAATTACTACAACCTCAAAAACCAAAAAAAATACTCGACATCGCCACCGGTACAGCTGATTTTGCTATAGAAGCACTGAAATTGAATCCTGATTCAATAACAGGGGTTGACATTTCTGAAGGCATGTTAAAGATAGGACAGGGAAAAGTAAACAAACTTGGTTTACAAAACAAAATCAGCTTGAAATTGGGCGATTCTGAAAACCTGCCTTTTTCTGATAACAGCTTTGATGCTATCACAGTTGGATTTGGTGTACGAAACTTTGAAAATCTTGAAAAAGGTATTGCTGATGTATACAGAGTATTGAATACTAACGGGATGCTCGCCATTCTTGAATTTTCAAAACCACAGCATTTTCCGGTAAAACAGTTGTATCACTTTTATTTCAGGTATGTAACTCCATTTATTGGAAAAGTGTTTTCCAGAGATAATTCAGCATATACGTATTTGCCCGCGTCAGTAAATGCATTTCCTGCAGGAGAGGAATTTATAAAGGTATTGTGCAAAGCCGGATTTAAAGAAACAAAAGCTATCCCGCTGACTTTTGGCATTGCCTCCATTTATATTGCCAGGAAATGAAATAAAATTCCCAACTTTACGTTTTGGAAACTCTATCAGATACGCATTGATATCGAAGTTTAAACATATATTTACAATTACCATAACCTTAATTGCTTTGTATGCTAAGGCCCAGGATCCCAATGAGAAAGGTAACTTAGAGAAGTATTATCATGAAAGGTTACATTTTGGCTTTTCCCTGGGAGTTAATAAAGCTGATTTTATCATCCATCCAGTTCCTCACTTTGAGCGTTTTGATTCACTAAGATCTGTTGTTTCCGAACCTAAACGTGGATTTAATCTGGGTATAGTTTCTGACCTGCGACTACATAAATATCTTACTTTACGTTTTGTTCCCAATCTTTCATTTGCTGAACGTACACTTAATTATTATTTCGAAGGTAATGACACAGTAACCAGGGTAAAAACTATTGAATCTACATTTTTGAATTTTCCTTTAAATTTAAAACTGCGCTCTAAACGTGTGCATAATTTTGGAGCATATATACTTGGCGGAGGTGCTTATAATCTAGACCTTGCATCAAAAAGAAAGGTATTAAATGGAAGTAACATTAAAGATCAAATTGTAAAATTACAACGGGATGATTTCTGTTACGAAATGGGTGTCGGCACTGAATTTTATTTTCAATACTTTAAATTTGCTATTGAAGCAAAGCTAAGTGTTGGTATCCGAAATATGTTGGTACATGATAATACAATATTCTCAAATTCTATTGATAAACTCAATTCAAAGGTATTGCTGATTTCTATTACTTTTGAAGGATAAAGCCACTGCGAAATACAAATCCCAATAACTATCGGGACATATTACGAATTGGTATTTTGGATATATACTTCGACTGAATGAGTTTGCAAGAACGTTATAAACTTATTCGCTCAGTATTACTGAATCTAATGCCTTTGCTATTATAAATTCAGTAAGGTTCAGTATAATTTTTGCATGATAATTACATGCCATAATAATTATGAAACAAGAACTAAACCTGATTGTATCGCCAGAAGATGCCGCCAATGATACTATTATAAAGGAGACTGCTTCCCGACAATTGAATGTAAACATTTCTGAAATTACCTCGGTTAAAATACTGAAACGCTCAATTGATGCTCGTTCACGAAACATTAAAGTGAATTTAAAAATAGAGGTTTATTGTAATGAGCAGCCTGTTGCTATAGACTACAAAATCAATTATCCGGATGTTGCTTCTAAAAGAACTGTATTAGTTATTGGAGCTGGCCCGGCCGGATTATTTGCCGCTTTACAATTGATAGAAAATGGATTTAAACCTGTTATTATTGAACGTGGTAAAGATGTTAAAAGCCGAAGAAGGGATCTGGCAGCCATTAATAAAGATCATATCGTAAACCCACATTCCAATTATTGTTTTGGCGAAGGTGGAGCAGGAACATATTCAGATGGCAAGCTGTATACACGTTCTACCAAACGGGGGGATGTAAACAAAGTGTTGGAACTATTTGTAGCTCATGGTGCTGATGAAACTATTCTGGTAGAAGCACACCCACATATAGGCACAAACAAACTCCCAAAGATTATCCAGGCCATACGTCAAACTATTATTGATGCTGGCGGTGAAGTGCATTTTAATACCCATCTTACTGACCTGATTCTTAAAAACAACCATATTAAAGGAATAAGATGTAAAAACCTGGAAAAAGACAGTAATGAAGAGTTTATTGCCGATGCTGTTATTTTAGCAACCGGTCACAGCGCCCGGGATATTTTTGAATTGTTGTATTCCAAAAATATATTGATTGAAGCCAAAACATTTGCTATGGGTGTACGGGTGGAACACCCTCAGAACTTAATTGATTCACTACAATACCATTGTACTATAAATGAGGTTGCATATACACGAAATTATCTGCCGGCAGCATCGTATAGCTTAGTACATCAGGCGCTGGGCAGAGGAGTTTATTCTTTCTGTATGTGTCCGGGAGGTATTATTGCCCCTTGTGCAACTGCACCAGGCGAAGTAGTCACCAATGGCTGGTCGCCATCAAAGCGTAATAACCCATACGCTAATTCAGGAATTGTTGTTACCACAGAACCGGCCGATTTAAAGAATTATGAGCAGTTTGGAGCATTAGCAGGCTTACGGTATCAACAGGATTTGGAGAAAATGGCCTGGTTGGCGGGTGGTGGACAAATCCAAAACAAAGAACCATTTGGGCAAACCGCACCAGCACAAAGGCTCCTTGATTTTGTAAATAATAAACTCTCTCCTACCCTGCCGGATGCATCCTATCAGCCAGGAATAAAATCTGCTCCGCTGCATTCATTACTACCGGAAGCAATAGGAAAACGTTTACAAATCGGTTTTAAAGAGTTTGGTAAAAAAATGAAAGGTTATTTGAGCAATGATGCAGTAATTGTTGGTGTAGAATCCCGTACTTCATCTCCAGTTCGCATTCCACGCGATAATGAAACATTACAACATCCGCAGGTAAAAGGATTATTTCCTTGTGGCGAAGGAGCAGGCTATGCCGGTGGAATAGTTTCTGCTGCCATTGACGGGCAAAAATGTGCCGATAAAATAGCAGCCTGTTTCAATGAATAATGCTTACTTTTGCTCTCTGTTTTTTAACTTTTTGCCATGAGATTTATTATTCAGCTGATTATTTCAACACTTGCTGTTTTAATTACAGCCTATTTATTGCCAGGTGTGGAAATAGTAGATAATAACTTTTTTACTGCACTGATTGTAGCAGCCGTTCTTGCTTTTTTGAATGCAATCGTAAAACCGATAATGATTATCCTCACCATACCCATCACTTTTGTTACCCTTGGCTTGTTCCTATTGGTAATCAACGCGCTCATTATACTGCTGGCTGCCAAAATTGTGGATGGCTTTCATGTAGATGGTTTTTGGTGGGCCTTATTGTTTAGTTTGATACTTTCTATTGTTACTTCTGTATTGGAAAGTGTGGGGAGAAATGATCAGAACAACCAGAAAACTATATGAATCAGGCTGCGATGGTAAAAAAGACTATTCATACATGACAGTAAGCACAAATTCGTTCACTGAATATTTAATTTGATTAGTATGAGCATTCACATCGGTACGTATAACGAACTCGAAGTAGTAAAACAAATGGATTTTGGTATTTACCTGAGAGAAGGTGAAACAGAACTATTAATGCCCACCAAATGGGTACCTCAAGGCACCAGAATTGGCGATCGCCTAAATGTATTTGTATTCCGTGATTCTGACGACAGGCTTATTGCTACTACGGTTGAACCTTATGCCACCGTTAATACATTTGCCTTTTTAGAAGTAAAACAGGTGAATGAAACAGGTGCTTTCTTAGACTGGGGAATGGATAAAGACCTGCTTGTTCCTTTCCGTGAACAGCCCTTCAGGATGCAACCCGGTAAAAGTTACGTAGTATTTGTTTATGTAGATGAAGTTACTAACCGCTTGGCAGCTTCAGCAAAACTGAAAAAATTTATTGAGCAAGAGCCTACTGATATTCAGGAAGGAGATATTGTTGATTTACTTATTTATTCTGAAACACCACTTGGCCTTAATGCAATTATCAATAATCAATATAGTGGCTTGTTATATAAAAATGAAGTATTCGAGACCATTCGGATTGGTGATAAACTAAAAGGATATATAAAACATATCCGTGAAGACAACAAAATAGACCTTAGTCTTCAGAAAAGCGGTTTTGAATTAGTAGACGATGTAAAATGGCGCATCCTTAACCTGCTCAAACAAAACAATGGTTTTCTGCCTCTGCATGATAACTCTTCTCCGGAAGAAATAAAAAACAAACTTCAAATCAGCAAAAAAGCATTTAAAAAAGCCATAGGCGCTTTATACAAGGAACACCTCATAAAACTTACTGATAAAGGTGTGGAATTGGTAAAATAAATAAAGTATACTCTACCTTCTTCTGAACCAGTATAAATTGTGTTGTGTAGTAACTTTATTTTACCAATTAAGTATAAGTGTTTCCAAAGTTTTTTAATATATTGCGCTTCCGAATTACAGATAATTAACCACAGAAAACTTAAATTCATGAAAAAACCTCTACTTATTATTTTAGCTACAATCCTGCTTTTTAGCACTTATCAGACACATGCACAAGCAGTAGATTTTGTGTTTACCATCACTAATGCGAGTTCTGATACTTCTTGTGATGGTCAATTGAATATACAGTGTACCAATCCAATTGCGCCTATGGCTTATAATTGGTATAATGATTCAGGATATGTTACGAGCACAGGACCCAACGTTTCTGGTTTGTGCCCAGGACATTATTGGGTTGGAATGTACTCAAATTGTCAATATTACAGCCTTGATGCGAATGTCTCAACGTCTTCCATATCTGGCCCTTCATTTCAAATGAATGTAACAGTAAATCATTCTAACGGTTCTACTCCGGCATCTCTTGAAGTTCACCAAGTGTCCGGAGGTACAACTCCATATTATATGTGGTTTTGGAACAATTTTAACACTAATGAAGTTGATACTCTGAATACTATTTCAAATCTTATTTTTGATAGTTTAAGCATTAATGATAGTTTAAATTACCCATACGTAGATTATTATTTTTATGTGACGGATTCCAATTATAATAATAATAATTTTTTCAATGGATTAAATTTTTATTTCAATGCCTTTTCTGATACAATCAACAGTTGCACCTCATACACTAACTACCTATGGGCTTCCGTGCAAGGTGTTCCGGTAACCGATTCATCTTTATGTGATGGTTATGCTTATACTGAAATATATGGAGGCACTCCACCCTATACCTACCAGTTTTCATCAGGTTCAACCAACTCAACTGCCACAGGACTTTGTCCGGGCTCTTATATTGTAACTGTTACCGATGCTGATTCTAATACATTCAGTACCACATTTGTAATTGGCTATCCGGGAACCTATTATTTTTCTGATGGTGGTAATTATAATTATTTGGATACCCTTTATTCCAACGCCTTACAAGATTGTGGTATAGACTATACCCTGCCAATCGATACTTTTTATATTGACAGCTCCTATAGCTCAAACTGGCAATATATTATTGACTGGGTAATAGTGCAGGATACCAATGAATTTTTATTTACAGAAACGTACTTTATTGATACCACTGGATATTACTGGTTTGGCTTGAGCTTATATTGCGATGAACGTTCATCCGATTTTGGTTCCTACACTTTTTTTGCAGGAGCTCATGCAGATATGTCGGGGGCAACACAGGTACAGGAGTTAGCTAAAGATAATCCCATTTCTGTTTATCCTAATCCTTCCAATGGCATTTACCAGTTGAAATCTTCTTCAAAAATGAAGGAATATACTATTTATGACCAGTTGGGCAGAATGGTCGCTCATAAACGATTAAATTCTGATAATGAAACTGTTAACATATCTGAATTGCATAACGGGGTGTATTATTTTGTTGTTCAGTTCCAGGATGGCAGTATTGGTAAACAAAAACTTGTGAAAAAATAATTTCTCCTTTGTGTAAAAAGATATGAGCTATGGATTAATTTCTAATCTGAAACAATTGATTTGTGCACCCAATAACATATTTAATTTAATGTTTCGGTGCGCTGCACCTGGCAGATTAACAATTAAATCAATCTACTACAAATATTTTGCGGCTCTGCCGCTTTACCGAATTCAGAAGAAATTTATAGCGGCAGAGCCGCAAAATATTTGTAGATTACAGATGCATATATCTTTTTAAGGTGCAGCGCACCGAAATATGCAAGTTCTATAATCCAGAACTCACGTTAAAAAAGCTCATCTAAGGAAAAAT
>JAHEXZ010000082.1 GCA_023251835.1 Bacteroidota bacterium
ATTCAGGCACAGAAAACAATTGATGGACACTCACAGCAACAGCAAATGTTTACAACACACACACATAGCATAGAATCCCCCTTGTGAGCTGACAATGGGAAAGAGAAGGGTTATTACATTTTCTATCTATGGTGTTTTGTTTATCGTTTTGCGCATCTGCGAGCGTATTTTAAAAGCTCCTAATGTACAATTGTCCCAAACAGCCTCAAGCGGCTTACACCACCATCCGGAAAAATATTCAAACGAATGTGGGTAAATGAGCTTAGGTTAACAATTTCTTTTTCAAAAAAATGCTCGTGGTCAGCCTGTAATTTCACTTTAGGCAATATCTCCGTCCATTTCAGGTCAGGAGCATTTAAATCAATCCCCCCGCCCCCGCCTTCGAACGGATCAGGACAGGCTTTTCCAAGGGGAAATAAATCAATCCCGCGATCCTCCTTAATAAGTGGGAATATATTAACCCCTTCGATAGAACAAGAATCGGGATAATTTCCTTTGAAATGGCAGGTATCAACCAGTATCTTTTTTATTTCCCCTCTGTGCGCAAGCTTTACAATAACCCAGTCGCGATTATTAGGTGTACGATTACGTTTTGTTTCCCAGCCATCTCCCATATTTACTCCACGACCAGACATAATCAGATTATCCATGTGACTGAAAAACATATCGTTACACAAAACGGACTTTGCACCATTCGCTGCGGCAGCCAAATCTATAAGCTCATCCTGTTTAACAGCATCCCAGTTTTTGTATACTTCGCCATATACTTTAAAACGAGCGACACCCCCATCCGGATAAATATTCAACCGCAGATGGGTCCAGACTTTATCGCTCTTTATATCATAATAGTTATGGCTACCGGGATTAAGGGGAGATTTAGATAAAATTTCCATCCAGTCTGCTTTTTGTAATTCTTCTGTTGTTGGCTTGCCATCTATGTTACAAGCTTCAACAGAAGCAAATGGAGGATGATTTCCAAGGAAAAAATTGGTATCTATATCCACTCCTCTGATAACACCCGATGCTCCCAATTGAATAATGCACCAGTCGTGCCCGGGAACTCTTTTTCTTCGCGATTCCCATCCATCCATCCATTTGCCTCTCTCAGTATATTTATCAGCAATAAAAATTCCTCTCCCAGGTTTTAACAGATTTTCTTTTTCCGCGAAAAAATCATCGCTACATACAAGTGCTTTACCCCCCAACTTTTCGGATGCAATGTCCAATAATGAAGTGTATGAGGGTGCTTCCGGCTGTTTAATTTCCATTTCTATAGTGTTTTCAAATTTCACATTACCTGTTTTTTCTATACTTCGGCTGAATGTGTTTGCAATAGTTCGACAAGCTCACTAACCATTGCAAACTCATTCGTTCAGTATTACTGGCTCTAACCCATTTTGCTATCGCAAACCCGGTAAGACTCAGTATATTTTGCCCTGTGGTAAAGATATAAAACTTCCGTTTTCATATACTTTCTTTCCATTTACATACGTTTGTTTAACAACTCCGTAAAGATGTTCCCCTATATAGGGGCTTATTTTATGGCGGTAGTGAATCATTTCTTTTTTCACTGTAAATCGCTGTTCCGGGTCCCATACAACCAAATCAGCATCATACCCTTTTTTAATTTTTCCTTTGTTTTTTTGTCTTATAAAACCGGCAACAGCGGCACTCATCCATGAAGCAATATCAGAAATAGTAAATCCATGTTCTTTTGCTTTTGTCCATACCACAGGCAATGAAAACTGTATGCTTGCAATACCCCCCCATGCTTCTTTCAGATTACCGGATTCTATTTGTTTTAATTCCGGAGTAGCCGGAGAATGGTCTGTAACGATAAAATCAATAATTCCATCTTTTAATGCTTTCCAAAGTTTTTCATTATTCGCTTTTTCACGAATAGGAGGAGCACATTTAAAGAGTGTATTTGCATCAGGGATATCTTCTGCATTATAGTATAAATATTGAGGACATGTTTCAACTGTGAGGGGAAGACCTTTAGCTTTGGCGGCACGAATTTTTTCGATGCTATTTGCGGAAGATAAATGCACAATATGTACAGGGGAATCGAATTCTTCACAAAGAGAGATAAGCATTTCTACAGCCTTATCTTCCCATTCTTTAGGGCGTGAAGCGAGATATGCTTTATAACTTTCAGGATTTTGCTCAAATAATTTTATACCCGGATGTATTTCGTCCAATTCTGCATGTGCCAATAAAGGAATATTGTATTTAGCCAATATTGGCATTGCTGCTTTCAGGTCAGAAACTGTAACATTCGGAAATTCATCAATACCTGAATGTGTTAAAAATGCTTTGATTCCGAGTACTCCACTTTTTATTAATTCTTCCAGCTTATCTATATTGCCAGGAACCACTCCTCCCCAAAAACCGCAATTACAGTATAATTTGTCCTGTGCTGCGTCAAGTTTCTGATGAAAGGCTTCTGCAGTTATTGTAACGGGACTTGAATTTAAAGGCATGTCTACCAAAGTAGTGATACCACCAGCTATAGCAGCCTTAGTTATCGTTTCAAAGCCTTCCCATTCGGTACGGCCAGGCTCATTAATATGAACATGGGAATCAATGATTCCAGGCATTACAACCAAATCGCCAAGTTCTTCAACAAGGAAACCAGCTACATTTATTCTACCATTTTCAATGGCAGAAATTATCCCATTATCAATTACTATTGTTGCATCCCTCAAACCCTGTTCTGTAAGTACTTTAGTGCTGTGCAAACCGAAAACCGATGATTGTTTTTCCATAGATTTCATACAATTTAACAAATGTATTAAAACTTGTTTATATATTTAGACATTAGAAAAAAGAGAGGTGTATGATGAAGATATATCGGCAGAATTTTTAACGTCATACATTTTAATTTTAAATCAACAATATTACTTTAGAACCGAACTTTTTCATCAAAACTACATAAAATGATATCCTATAGAAGCACCCGGGAAAACAGCTATATAAACAGAAGTATAAAAAAAACTTTTATACTTCTGTTTTGTTTTAGCAGCTCCGGCACTTATGCGGCAGAAAAATTCTCTACACATTTTAACAAAACTGATTTCTTTATTCTGTTTGGTTTTTCTGTTTTTATTTCACTCATTATATATATACTACACAGGGCTATAAATGCACTAAAGAAACAGGAATTACAAGTTATAGAATCGGAAAAAATAACAGACAAGATCAAAGAGTTAAATGAAATAAAAACTGTATTATTTTATTGCTCACTGATAGGAGTATTTTTTTATGCCTGTTATGCTTTTGTAAATGGCACCTCCATGGAATCACATGTGACTGAATGGATGAATCTTGTTGTAAGATGGATGCATGTGGTGTTTGGCATTGCCTGGATAGGAGCTTCTTTTTATTTTGTTTTTTTAGAGAACAGTTTGAATCGTACGCAGGGGCTCAAAGAAGGAATAGCGGGTAATCTATGGGCTATTCATGGAGGAGGTTTTTATTACTTAGAGAAATATAAAGTTGCGCCCAATGAAATTCCCAAAGATTTACATTGGTTTAAATATGAGTCGTATTTTACCTGGTTATCGGGGTTTATTCTTCTTGTAATTGTTTATTACTTTGATGCAAAAGCCTATCTTATTGATCCTGCCGTAATGGATATTTCGCCAACAGCAGCAATTCTAACAGGTATTGGAACACTTGTATTTGGCTGGGTTATTTATGATTTATTATGTAAATCGCCATTATCACAAAAACCTCTTTTTTTTGGAATAATTTTGTTTCTTTTTGTTGCGGGTGTTGCATGGTTCTTAACTCATGTATTGAGTAGTCGAGCAGCCTATATACATGTTGGAGCCATGCTTGGCACATTAATGGCCGGAAATGTATTCAGAATAATCATTCCATCACAAAAAGCAATGGTAAATGCGGCAAAGCAGGGCAGACAGGTAGATGCTACATTAGGAAAAAAGGCACTTCAGCGTTCATTGCACAACAATTATTTTACATTGCCTGTTATTTTTATTATGATAAGCAATCATTTTCCAAGCACCTATGGAAATACTTTTAACTGGCTTATATTAATGGGATTATTCCTGGCCAGCGTGCTGGTAAAGCATTATTTAAATTTGATGGAAAAAGGAGAAAAATCGGTATGGATACTTCCTGTGGCTATAGTTGGCATGATTGCATTGGCTTTTGTAACTGCACCTAAAACAAAATCAGTTTGCAAAGAGGATGCAAAGGCAAACTTCACTGAAGTAAATGAAATTATTACAAAACGTTGTGTTCAATGTCATTCATCAAATCCGACAGACGATGTGCTAAAGACTGCTCCTAATGGTATTGTGTTCGATAATCCTAATAGTATTATAAAATACTCCGAGCGAATTTTAAACAGAGCTGTTATTACTAAAACAATGCCTCAGGCAAATAAAACAAATATGACACAGGAGGAAAGAGATGTCATACAATGTTGGATTGAAAACGGAGGAAAGAAGGAATAATTATTGGTTGTAAGAGTTACTCAGATATCCTATATTTACTCTATTCTCTTTAAATTTAATTCTTTCGGTGGGGCAATAATGAGCGGCATTGTTTCAACGGTTACAGAGCTTGTATCCAATCCAAATGCTTTTTCTTCTGATAAGCTGAGGTGTTTTAAGAAAGCGTAAACATCCAGGATTACTTTTTCATAGAAAGGCAATTCGTTTTCAAAAGACACAAATTTTTCAATTACTACAAAACGGAAATCGCCAATAATATTATTCTTATTTAATGATTTATAACGGCTACGGATGTCCACCTCTTTTTTATTTACCATATCCTCTACAACTTTCCTAAACATTAAATTAATACGAGGAGCAATACGGAATCCAAGAATAAAATCGATACGAATGACATCATCATGAATAAATTCATTCACTTTATACTCCATACGATACGGTTCATCTACTACATCTACATGCAAGAACCAATATATATCAGCCCGTTTGGGTTGTTTTTGGGTAATAGAATAAATTATTTTTGATTCAATTTCCTGCCTGTCATTTGCACTTGTAAGATAAACCAGATGGGTGGCATATTTAGGAACAGTAAGGTCATGACTTAAATCTTCCAGCACAGGCAGGTATTCAGCAAGGGGAACAAATTCAACGTAGCGGTTTCTGATTTTACGGGCATGGTACCATATAAGCATCACGGCAATAAGAATACTACCTATGAGCAGTGTTATCCATCCACCATGAGTAAATTTATGCAGGTTCGCTATTAAAAAAGAGGTTTCTATTGTAATATAAGTGACTAAGCATAATCCAATAAGTATAGGATTATAACGCTTGATAATCATATAATAGGTAAGCAGCGTGGTTGTCATTAACATTGTTAAAACAATGGCAAGACCATAAGCCGCTTCCATACCGGATGATTCCTGGAAATAAAGGACAATACCAATACATCCTGCCAAAAGCATCCAATTGAGAGATGGAATATAAAGCTGGCCTCTAAGATCAGTAGGATAGTTTACTTTTACTTTTGGCCAGAAATTAAGACGTATTGCCTCATTGATTAATGTAAAAGAACCGCTAATCAATGCCTGGCTTGCCACTACTGTTGCAATTGTGGATATGATAATTCCCACAGGAATAAACCATTCCGGCATAATGCCATAAAACGGGTTGGATGTTAACGTTTGCCCTTCACGAGCAATCAACCAGGCTCCCTGTCCGAAATAATTTAACAGCAGCGCTGTTTTAACGAATATCCAGGTAAAACGAATGTTTTTTCTGCCACAATGGCCAAGATCGGAATAAAGTGCTTCCGCACCTGTAGTACATAAAAAAACCGCTCCTAACACTAAAAAACCCTCTGGATGCAGGAATAACAACTTATAAGCATAATACGGATTAACTGCAGAAAGCACGCTAATATCTGTAGCAATTTGAACAATGCCCAATGTGCTTAACATTAAAAACCAGATAAGCATAGATGGTCCAAAAGACTTGCCGATGAATTTTGTCCCAAATTGTTGAATGGTAAACAATGCCGTAAGTATGGCTATGACGATGGGTATAGTATGAATACCAGGACTCATCACACGTAAACCTTCTATAGCAGAAGCAACAGAAATGGGAGGAGTGATAATACCATCGGCAAGCAAGGTGCTGCCACCAATAACAGCAGGAAACATCAGCCATTTTATTTTTGCTTTTTTTACTAACGCATATAAAGCAAAGATACCCCCCTCCCCTTTATTATCAGCACGCAATGTAAGGATTACATATTTTATAGTGGTTTGCAGGGTTAAGGTCCAAAAGATACAGGAAAGCCCACCCAATATGGTTTCTGAATCAATTACATTGTTTTCTCCAACAATTGCCTTTAATACATAGAGAGGAGATGTTCCAATATCTCCGAAAATAATACCAAGCGTTATCAGTGCCCCCGCAGCAGAAACTTTTTTAAGATTGAGAGATGACATATTTTACATTGATTGTAAGGCGGGAACGTGTTATTAAAATATGCCGCCCCTTCAAATAAATCATTTAGCTTAATTAAAGCAGGCCACAAAAATACGAGATAAATCTATCATTTTAGTAAAAAAATTACTGATATAAAAAATCCCCTTCTTCAATAATATTGAAGAAGGGGATTTTATGATAAAAATTTTGTTTTTTTATTATTTTGCTTCAGGGGTGGCAGGGACAGCAGAAGCTGTTTTTCCTTTGCAGCAGGCTTTTCCTTCTGCTTTTCCATGAGAACAGGATTTTGCCTCTTCTTTTCCGTGCGAGCAAGCTTTTCCATCTGTTTTTTCAGCAGCACAAGCTTTTGCATGAGCGTCTTTTTTGCAGCAGGCTTTGTCTTTGTTGCATTTCTTTTTTTCATCTTTTTTCTCTTCTCCACCAAGGGTAATAACAGTTCCTTTGGTTAAAGTTGCAACAGAAAGTGCTGAAGATGCTCCTACTATTCCGGTAAATGCCATCAATAAAAATAATTTTTTCATGTTGTTTATGTTTTTAGGGATTAATTTCTTTTTTACTTCAACGGCAAATGTACCAAAAAATTTAAAATTTCCTGCAATTTATAGTTAAGAAACGTTAAACCTACTCAAAACTTGCTATAACAGTTTCTCTGCCACGTACATTTTCCTGCAGGCTAACCTTTACTTTTACATTCAGAGGAAGCAGAAGATCAACGCGGGATCCGAATTTTATAAAGCCAAATTCATCACCCTGAATTGCTTTGTCGCCTTCTTTGGCATAATTCACAATTCTTCTGGCCAAAGCACCGGCAATCTGGCGAAATAAAACTTTTTGCCCGTTTTTATGTTCCACCACAATTGTTGTTCGTTCATTATCGGTGGATGATTTCGGATGCCATGCTACCAGAAATAAACCAGGATGGTATTTTGAGTATTTAACAATGCCACTTACCGGATAACGATTTATATGCACATTGATCGGGGACATAAAAATAGAAATCTGAAGACGTTTATCATTAAAGTATTCTGTTTCAAAAACTTCTTCTATTACCACCACCTTGCCATCGGCCGGTGCAATAATAGTGTTATCGTCAATAGTAATTGTACGGTTTGGATTACGAAAAAACTGTAGTATGGTGATTAGCAAAAAAGCGGATAGCAAATATCCCATCCATACTACTATTGGCGAGGTATAAAAAAAATAGTACGTTATGAAATTTATAATTGCAACAACAATTAGTGTAATTATTAGTGAAGGGATGCCTTCTTTATGAAACTTCATGTACTTACGAATTGCGAATTTATTGGAATAACTGAATATTTTTTTAAGTTATCGGTTATTAGTCTCCCCCCGTCTCCTAACTACCAACTCTCCCGGCTTTCAACTATTTTTTCTTTTGTGTCCCTTGCTGGCGATCTTTTACCATTTGCTCCAACCGTTGTTGAAACTTTGATGTCTCTTTGGGTTTCTTTTTGTTTTCCTGAATCTTAGCATGTAATGCATCCGAGTCAATAACAAATTTTTGCATTACCCATGTTTGACCAAATGTAATCATGTTTGCCAAAAAATAATACCAGCTTAATCCGGCAGAATAATTATTCAGGAAGCCAAGGAACAGTACCGGCATCAGGTACATCATCCATTTCATGCCCGGCATCTGGTTAGATGTTCCCATGAGCTGGCTGTTACTCCATGTATACAATAAAGTAGAAGCCGTCATTAACAAGGCAAATAAACTCACATGGTCGCCATACCAGGGAATAGAAAAGCCAAAATTATATACAGAATCATAGGTAGATAAGTCTTGTGCCCATAGAAAAGGCTGCTGGCGCAATTCAATAGATGCAGGAAAAAAGCTAAACAATGCGATTAAAATAGGCATCTGCAGCAATACAGGGATACAACCAGCCATTGGATTAACTCCTGCCTGTTTGTAGAGTGCCATTGTAGCCTGTTGTTTTTTTATAGGGTCCTGATCCTTGAATTTTTCGTTCATCTCATCTACTTCGGGCTTTAATACCCGCATTTTAGCAGATGACAATACTGTTTTATAAGCAATGGGTAATAATAGCAGCTTGATAATAATGGTTAAAATAAAGATGATAAGCCCATAATTCAAATTGAAACCGTCCAGAAAATTAAATATCGGAATTGTTAGAAAGCGGTTAATCCAGCCAAATATTTTCCATCCTAAGCTGATTTGCCTTTCCAGTTCAAGATCATATTGTTTAAGTGTTTTAAAGTGATTAGGGCCAAAGTATAAACGCATTCCGTACGTTTCGGCTTGCGAATGTTTATACGGAACAGACAGAGCAGCCGAGTAGTATTTGATATATTTTGCTGAACCGTGCTCTGTTTTAGTTTCTATTTCTGAGGCTTTTTCAAAGGCATTATCTGCAATAATAACAGATGTGAAAAACTGTTGTTTAAACCCAACCCATTTGACAGGCATCTCAAACGCCTTTTTTTCTTCACTTGTTTCACTAATCTTATCTACATTTTCCTCTGGGTATTTGTAAAAAATAGTAGATGCTGCCTGCTGTGTTTGTTTATTTTGCTCCTGCACCGGGATTTTCATCCTCCAGTTTAGTTTTAAGCTGTTGGCATTAGAAGCAATAATGTCCTGCAACCCTACCACATTTACACGGAATCCCATCATGTATTCATTTCCTGTCAGTGAATAAACATATTCAATATATTTTGCTTTATCCCCTGCATATACTCTCATTGCCAGACGTTGAGAATCTGTACCCGATATATTAAATCCATTACCATTAGCAGTCGGTGTGAAGCATAAAGAATCTGTAGTAAATTCTTTTGAATATGCTGTGAATTGGATATTTTGTGCAGATGAATCCGGGTCAAACAAAATTAAGGGTTTACCATCAAAGGTTTTGTAATTTTTTAATTCTACAGAAGCTATTCGTCCGCCTTTTGTAAAAACATTCACTTTCATTACTTCGTTTTCAAGAACAATGATTTGGTTTTCACCATTAGCTGCCTCTGAAAAATTACCATAAAGTTGTTTTCTGATAGATGCTTTTAGAGAATCATTAACCAGTTCTGATACCTTTGTTGTATCAACAGCAGTTGCAATAACTACTTGTTTAGCAGCCTCTTTTGCCTTTTGTGCCAGCTCTTCCACCTTTGCGATTGAATCCCTCATTTGTTGTTGCCTGGCAACCTCTTCCGCAGATGGTTTTGTCAGTAGCATCCAGCCAATCAAAATTCCAGCAATAACTACCAGACCGATAATCGAATTTTTATCCATTTTTTATTTATTCTACCTAAAAATTTGGGCGCAAAGATAGATAATATTTATATATCCGAAATTTTAACATTGCTACCCCCCTGATATCATTATAATCTGTCTAAATAACAAATTTTCACATCCGGAATCATTAAAAAAACGTAATTTTGTAAACCAATTTGGTTATATAAAAAGAAATAACTAAAATTGAAGCCCTAAACACAAAATAGTGTATTGATATGCCAGCAGGAGTAAGTGCCCCCATCGATTTTCTACCAATAGTTTTAACGTTTGTAGTTGCTTTCGGATTTGTTGCTACAACCATATTTGTAACCCACAAATTGGGTCCTAAAAGAAAGACAAAAATAAAGGCTGATACTTTTGAATGTGGTATAGAATCGCAGGGAAATGCCAGGTTGCCATTTTCTATTAAGTATTTTCTGGTGGCTATCTTGTTTGTTTTGTTTGATGTGGAGGTAATATTCATGTATCCCTGGGCTGTTAACTTTAAAAATCTTGGTATAATGGGATTTGTTGAAATGCTGACGTTTGTTGCGTTTTTATTGGTTGGGTTTTATTATATCATTAAAAAAGGTGCATTAAAGTGGGAATAAAAGCCCCTCCCGGCCTCCCCAAAGGGGAGGAGAAGAAAGGTTGTAAAAATGCCAATGAGTAAGAAAGTTGAACGTTATAAAAGCCCCGCACTACTGTGGGATTGGGAGGCTAAATGAGTACAATAACAAAATCAAATATTAATATTGTGCCGACACCACTTGGTGTTGAAGGCCCGGGTTTCTTTGCAACCAGCATTGATAAGGCTGTTGGAATGGCACGTGCAAATTCTTTATGGCCATTACCATTTGCAACATCCTGCTGTGGAATTGAATTTATGGCAACCATGGCTTCTACCTATGATTTAGGCCGTTTTGGTGCTGAACGTTTGAGTTTCTCACCACGTCAGGCCGACCTGTTGATGGTGATGGGAACCATTGCAAAAAAAATGGCTCCTGTATTACGCCAGGTATATGAGCAAATGGCAGAACCAAAATGGGTTTTATCAATGGGCGCTTGTGCTTCAAGTGGCGGTATATTTGATACCTATAGTGTATTACAGGGTATTGATAGAGTTATCCCTGTAGATGTTTACATTCCCGGCTGTCCACCACGTCCTGAGCAGGTTCTGGATGGCATTTTGCAGATACAAAAATTAGTGGAAAGTGAATCCATCAGACGCAGGGATAGTCCTGAATATAAACAAATGCTGGCTAAATACGGAATGGAATAATTAATATGGAGATGGAAACACAATTGACTACGGTTCAGGATAAACTGAAAGCACAATTTGGTGAGGGGCTGATATCTTCGGAGATATTAGCAGACTATCCCGTTTTTACTATAAAAAGTGATTTAATACTGGAGGTAGTAAGGTTCCTTTACAATGATAAAGAATTAGCTTTCCACTTCCTTACGACATTGGCCGGGCTTCATTACCCCGAAAACAAAGGGCAGGAGTTAGGTGTAATGTATCAGTTACACAGCCTGACAAAGAATTGGAGAATTCGTCTAAAAATATTTTTCAGTATCAATAACCCTGTTGTTCCTTCTATTACACCCGTATTCTCAGCGGCAAACTGGATGGAACGCCAGGAGTTTGATTTTTTTGGAATAATTTTCAGTGGACATCCGAATTTAAAACGAATTTTGAATATAGAAGATATGGCCTACCATCCGATGCGTAAAGAATACGCCCTGGAAGACGGAACGCGTGAAGATAAAGACGATAAAATGTTCGGAAGATAATTGATAAGTTAAAAGTCAAAAGGGTGAAATTCAAAAGGGGATTTCACTTTTGAATTTTGACTTTATAAACTTTTGACTTAGTGAGCAAATGAGCAAAGATAAAAATACAACCACCGATATAATTGAGAAAGAATATTCTATTCTTAACCTCGGGCCTACACACCCTGCTACTCACGGCATTTTTCAGAATGTATTGAAAATGGATGGTGAAATTATTATGGATGCTGAGTCTACCATCGGATACATTCATCGTGCATTTGAAAAAATAGCTGAACATAAACCCTATTATCAGTTTACTCCAATCACCGACCGTTTAAATTATTGTTCCTCACCAATCAACAATATGGGATGGCTCCTGTCAGTTGAAAAGCTGGCGGGTATTGAAATACCAAAACGCGTTCAGTACATGCGTGTTATCATCATGGAACTGGCGCGTATTGCAGACCACATCATCTGCAACAGTGTAATTGGTGTAGATACAGGGGCAATGACCGGCTTTTTATATATTTTCCAGATGCGCGAACGTATCTATGAAATTTACGAAGAATTATGCGGTGCCCGTTTAACCACTAATATTGGACGTATCGGAGGTTTAGAAAGAGATTTTTCGCCAAAAGCCTGGGATTTATTAGATAAATTTTTAAAAGATTTTCCACCTGCCCTAAAGGAGTTTGAAAATCTGTTGATGCGTAATCGTATCTTTATGGACCGCACCATTGGCTGTGGTGGCATCAGTGCTGAAAGAGCCTTAGACTATAGCTTTTCAGGGCCCAATTTGCGTGCAGCAGGCGTGGATTATGATGTGCGTGTAATGAGTCCCTATTCATCTTATGAAGAATTTGATTTTATTATCCCTATAGGTACTAATGGCGATACGTATGACCGTTTTATGGTACGTGAACAGGAAATGTGGGAGAGTGTAAAAATCATTCATCAGGCCATCGGAAAAATAAAGAAAGAACCCGCAGGCATTTACCACGCTGATGTTCCGGAGTTTTACCTCCCTCCTAAAGAAGAAGTATACAACAACATGGAAGCACTAATCTATCACTTTAAAATTGTGATGGGTGAAACAGAAATTCCTAAAGGAGAGATATACCATGCGGTTGAAGGTGCAAATGGCGAGCTGGGTTTTTATATTATCAGTGATGGCGGCAGAGCCCCATACCGTGTACATATTCGCAGACCGTGTTTTATTTATTATCAGGCATACCCCGAAATGATAAGAGGCGGGCTGCTTTCGGATGCTATTCTTACTATGAGTAGTATGAATGTGATTGCTGGAGAGCTGGATGCGTAAGTTAAGTTAAAAGAGAGGATAAAATAAGAATAAGAGAAATCTGATTTTAAAAATTATAAATGAGCAGCCAGGTACAAGGAACACAAACATTTGATAAAGCGAAACGTGCTAAAATAGCTTTTAGCGAAGAGGCGATGCAAACGGTTCAAAAAATTATTAAACGTTACCCGGAAGGGAAGCAGAAATCAGCATTGTTGCCTGTTTTGCATATTACACAGGCAGAGTTTGGAGGATGGCTTAGTCCTGAAACAATGGATTATGTGGCTTCTGTTCTTAATATTAAACCCATTGAAGTATATGAAGTTGCATCCTTTTACTCCATGTTTAACCTGAAACCGGTTGGTAAATGTTTGCTCGAAGTGTGTCGTACATCCTCTTGCTGGGTGAGAGGTTCGGAAGATGTTGTTAACTACCTGGAGAAAAAATTAGGAATAAAAGAAGGTGAAACAACCCCGGATGGTATGTTTACCATAAAAACAGTGGAGTGCCTGGGCAGCTGTGGCACCGCACCTATGTTGCAGTGTGGAGCATCTTTTCATGAAAATTTAACGTTTGAAAAAATTGATACGTTAGTTGAAAAATATCGTTCAGAAGGCAAGCAAAGAAGTTATACAGATTTAGATTATAAAAATACGTTGTAAATGGAAAAAATAATTGAGATAAAAGCATTAAAAAATTATAAACTTTTTCTAAAATACAGTGATGGAGTTGAAGGGGTTATTGATTTATCTGATATTGTAGGAAAAGGAGTTTTTGAAGCTTTTAAAAACTATTCATTTTTTGAAAATGTAAAAATCGGAGAATCTGATGCTCCCACTTGGGAAAATGAAACAGACATTGACCCACTAAATCAATATTTAAAACTTACGGGAAAAACAGTTGAACAGTATTTAGCGGATAAGAAAAACAGAAATGTTGCATATTGGCTTTAGTTATTGAATGGGCTGTAATACATCAAAAAGAATTAGTTGAAAACTGGGAAAGAGGAAAGAAAGATTTGATATTTAACAAAATAGAACCATTAAAATAATGGGTAGGAAATTATTATTACAACAGGCTACTGTTCCTGGAATCGAAAAACTGGAAGTGTACCGACAGCATGGCGGTTATGCTTCTGTTGAAAAAGCTCTGAAAACAATGACTCAAAATGATGTTGTTGAGGAAGTTAAAAAGTCGGGCTTAAGGGGTCGTGGTGGTGCAGGTTTCCCTACAGGAATGAAATGGAGTTTTTTAGCAAAACCCGAAGGTGTTGCACGTTACTTAGTGTGTAATGCCGATGAATCAGAGCCAGGTACGTTCAAAGACCGTTACCTGATGGAAAAAACACCTCATAGTTTAATTGAGGGAATGATTACATCGAGCTTTGCATTGGGTGCAAGAACATCCTATATCTACATTCGGGGCGAATATTTTTATGTATCACGCATCCTTGAAAAAGCTATTGAAGAGGCTTATGCAGCAGGCTATCTGGGAGAAAATATTTTGGGAAGCGGCTTTTCTCACGATTGTTATGTTCAGGTAGGAGCGGGCGCATACATCTGCGGTGAAGAAACTGCACTGTTGGAATCATTGGAAGGAAAACGTGGTAATCCGCGAATCAAACCTCCATTCCCCGCTATAGCAGGTTTATACGGTTGTCCTACTGTTGTAAATAATGTGGAAACAATTGCTGCTATTTGCCCAATCATTAATATGGGTGGTGAGGAGTATGCAAAAATTGGTATCGGCAGAAGCACGGGAACTAAATTAATTTCTGCTTCAGGACATATCAATAAACCAGGTGTTTATGAAATAGAACTTGGATTACCTGTTGAAGAATTTATTTATTCAGAAGAATATTGTGGTGGCATTATCAATGGCAATCAATTAAAGGCCGTAGTTCCCGGAGGTTCATCAGTACCAATATTACCGGCTCATTTAATATTAAAGACGGATAAAGGCGAACCCCGTTTGATGAGTTATGAATCATTAAGCGAAGGAGGCTTTGCAACAGGCTCTATGCTTGGTTCAGGCGGTTTTATTGTATATGATGAAACAACGAATATTGTAAAAAACTTGTATACATTTGTCCGTTTCTATCATCATGAAAGCTGCGGACAATGTTCTCCTTGCCGTGAAGGCACAGGATGGATGGAAAAAATTCTTCACCGTATTGTTGAAGGACATGGCAAACCAAGTGATATTGATTTATTATGGGATGTTCAGCGTAAAATTGAAGGAAATACTATTTGTCCACTGGGTGATGCCGCTGCATGGCCTGTAGCTGCTGCTATCCGACATTTTCGTTCGGAATTTGAAGAATATATTAATCATCCGGAAAGGATTAACGAGGTGAAGCATTATTATTCTGTTAATCAATTGCAAGGAGCATAAAATTTTGATATCAAAAATTGGGCTATCAAAAAATAGTTGAAAAATGGAATTACAAATCATTCAGAAAAAAATAGTTGAAATTCGCGGAAATCGCTTAATGATTGATTTTCATCTTGCCGAACTTTATGGAGTAGAAACGAGAGTACTTAACCAAGCCGTTAAACGAAATATAAAACGATTTCCATCTGACTTTATGTTTCAGTTAACGCTTAAAGAATGGGATAAATTAAACTCATCACAATTTGTGATGAGTTCCAAAAAACACAGAGGTGAAAAATATTTACCCTATGCTTTTACAGAACACGGAATTACAATGTTGTCAAGTGTTTTAAGGAGTGGCACTGCTATTCATGTAAATATTTCCGTTGTAAGGGCTTTTATTTTATTAAAACAATACCAGAATAATTTCGGAGTCCTACAAGAACGAATAGATGAATTGGAGGCAAAGTTTAATACAAAAATTGAAAACATCAACGAAGTAATAAATTTTTTGCTCACTCAACCGGAATTACTTGTCGCTGAAAAGAAAGCTGTTGAAAAAAGAAAAACAAACCCGATTGGATTTAAAACAAAAAAATGAAAATCAAATAATTTATATGTATTAATTTATTCCTTTTGTAGTACAATCTTCAATGACCGTTCAAGAATTAATAGAGTTATTACAAACATACCCTACCAACGCTTTGGTTGTAACAGAAGGCTATGAAAATGGTTATGAGCCAATTAAAAAAATAGAGTTAATAAAGGTCGAAGAAAATAAAAAAAATGGTGGAATGGTAAATATGATAAAGTTGAAACGGGTGTGGAGGTTGTATTTATTAATGCTGAATCGAAAAAAGAGAACTAAAAAATTTAATTACAGAGTAATTCATTTGTACAGCTTCAATTTTGCCAACTGCAAATTGTCAACTGCCAACTAAAAAAATAAAATGCCTAAAGTAACAATAGACGGACATAGCATTGAAGTGCCTGATGGAACAACCATACTGCAGGCTGCGCGGATGATAGTTGATAGTAAAGGCTATACAGGAGAGAATATAGCACCGCCAACCATGTGCTATTATTCAAAATTAAAAACAAGCGGAGGCTATTGCCGTACCTGTGTTGTTAAAGTAACAAAAGGTTCTGAAAAAGACCCCCGTCCAATGCCAAAACCTGTTGCTTCGTGCAGAACAACTGTGATGGATGGGATGGAGGTACAAAATATTACATCTCCTGAAGTATTGGAAGCACGTAAAGGGGTTGTGGAGTTTTTATTGATTAATCACCCTTTGGATTGTCCAATCTGCGATCAGGCAGGAGAATGTCATTTGCAGGATCTTGGATATGAACACGGTTTAGCTAAAACACGCTACGATTTCAAACGCAGAACATTTAATATGATTGATATTGGTCCATATATTAAGTTACACATGAACCGTTGTATTATGTGTTTCCGATGTATCAAAGTTGCTGACCAGGTTACAAATAACCGTTATCAGGGAATGTTATTCCGAGGTGATGCTTCTGAAATAAGCACTTATATTTCAAAAGTAATTGATAATGATTTTTCAGGAAATGTAATAGATGTATGTCCTGTAGGTGCATTGACTGACAGAACCTTCCGCTTCAAAAGCCGTGTATGGTTCACCAAACCAATGGATGCCCACCGTAACTGTACAAAATGTTCCGGAAAAGTGGCAATTTGGATGAAAGGCAATGAAGTACTACGTGTTACTGCACGCAAAAACAACTGGGGAGAAGTAGAAGATTGGATTTGCAACGAGTGCCGTTTTGAGAAAAAACAGATAAGCGACTGGGTAATTGAAGGTCCAACGCATATTGACCGTCATTCAGTAATTTCAGCAAATCATTATGAGAGCCTGGCAAACCTGAAGTTGGATATTGGTAAACAACAAAAACAATTAAGTAAAAAATAACACAACCATGACACTAACATTTTTAATATACAAAGCAATTTTAGTGGTAGTTGTGTTTATAATTACTTTGTTAGTTGCTATGTACAGCACCTATGCTGAACGCAAAGTAGCAGCATTTCTTCAGGATCGTATAGGGCCAAACAGGGCAGGCCCATTTGGTATCCTGCAGCCATTGGCTGATGGAGTTAAAATGTTTATGAAAGAAGAATTAATACCCGGCACTTCTAATAAGGCATTATTTATTATTGGCCCATCTATAGCCATGTTAACAGCCTGTATGACAGGTGCTGTAATTCCCTGGGGGCCATCCTTAACCATTGGTGGTGAAACCTATTCTTTGCAAATTACGGATATAAACATTGGTATTCTATACTTATTTGGAGTTGTTTCTCTCGGAGTATATGGAATTATGATTGGCGGCTGGGCCTCCAACAATAAATATTCATTGCTTGGCGCAATACGTGCATCATCCCAGATGATTAGTTATGAAGTAGCAATGGGTATATCAATTATTGCTCTTGTAATGACAACCGGCACATTGAGTTTAAGTGAAATTGTACAACAACAACATGGTTGGCATTGGAATATATTGGTGCAACCTTTAGGATTTTTTATTTTTCTGATTTGTGCTTTTGCAGAAACCAACCGCGCACCATTTGATTTACCCGAATGTGAAACAGAGCTTGTTGGAGGGTATCATACAGAATATAGCTCAATGAAATTAGGCTTTTACCTTTTTGCCGAATATATCAATATGTTTATCTCTTCAGCCGTAATTTCAACATTTTACTTTGGCGGTTACAATATGCCGTTTATTGACCGCTTTGTTCACGACCCCAATTGGCTTGCTATACTTGGCGTTGTATTTATGTTTGCTAAAATAGCATTTTTTATATTTGTGTTTATGTGGGTACGCTGGACACTACCTCGTTTCCGTTATGACCAATTGATGAATTTAGGATGGAAAATATTAATACCTTTGTCGCTACTAAATCTATTGATTACAGGGGTTGTGATGATGCGGCATGAAATTATGAATTTGTTTTAAATAAAGCAGCGAGCAAATTGCCAACTGCAAATTGAAAAAATGCAATTAACAAACAGATCAAAAGTTGTAGTTAAAAAAGAGATGACTCTTGTTGAAAGGCTTTATCTGCCAGCTATTTTTAGCGGTATGATAATTACTTTTAAACATTTTTTTAGGCGAAAAGCAACAATTAAATACCCGGAACAAAAACGCGAGTTTAGCAAAATATACAGAGGACAACATGTGTTGAAGCGTGATGAAGCAGGAGCTGAACGCTGCACCGCTTGTGGATTATGCGCTGTTGCCTGTCCGGCCGAAGCAATTACCATGATTGCCGCTGAACGTAAACCGGGCGAAGAACATTTGTACCGCGAAGAAAAATATGCTGCGAAATATGAAATAAATATGTTGCGCTGTATCTATTGTGGTGACTGTGAAGAAGCCTGTCCGAAGGAAGCAATCTTTTTAACAGATCGAAAGGTAGATAGTTTGTATACAAGAGGCGAATTAGTTTATGGTAAAGATATTTTGGTTGAACAAATTGATAAGCGTGTGGATGTTACTAAACGTGAAACATCTAATGTAGCCGAGTTCAAAACACACAAAGAATTTGCACATAATAAAACCGTTGATAAAAAATAAAGACAGTTGGTACCTCAATGCTGCGGGAGCAGTTAGCAATCTTGCCAACTGTTAATAATTGCCAACTGCAAATTAAAAATATATGATTACAACATACTTATTTTACTTTCTATCTTTCATAGCGATCATGTTCGCATTGATGGTAGTTCTTTCTAAAAATCCTGTTCACAGTGTACTTTATCTTGTACTTACCTTTTTTACAATAGCAGGCCATTATGTATTACTGAATGCACAGTTTTTAGCTGCTGTTCATATCATTGTATATGCCGGTGCCATAATGGTACTCTTTCTCTTTGTAATTATGCTTTTAAACCTTAATAAAGAAACTGAGCCACAGAAGAGTACATGGCTAAAGGCATCAGCGGCAATAGCATCCGGTTTATTGCTGGTTGTATTAGTTGGTTCTTTAAAAGGAGCAGAAACAATTGTTCCAACAAACACATTTAATCCAAATATTGGGTTAATAGAGAAGTTGGGTAAGACATTGTTCGGTGAATTTTTATTGCCATTTGAAGTTGCATCTATATTGCTTTTGGTAGCAATGGTGGGTGCGGTGATGTTGGGAAAAAGAAGCATTAAATAAAAAGCCCACTAACTCTCCCCAAAGGGAGGGCTAATGTTGGCGAATAAAAATGGGAAATTACAATAATAATAACTATAAAAAAGTTCCGCATCATCCGGGATTGGAAGGGTCAATATGTCAGCAATAGAAGTAGTTCCATTAAATTGGTATTTATTATTAAGCACAGTCTTGTTTACCATCGGTGTATTGGGTGTACTTTTCAGGCGTAATGCTATTATTATTTTTATGTCGATTGAAATAATGTTGAATGCTGTAAATTTAT
Source organism: Bacteroidota bacterium (assembly GCA_023251835.1). Classification (GTDB taxonomy): domain Bacteria; phylum Bacteroidota; class Bacteroidia; order 2-12-FULL-35-15; family 2-12-FULL-35-15; genus 2-12-FULL-35-15. Next base: position 19,615 of record JAHEXZ010000082.1, read on the forward strand.
TATTAGTTGCTTTTTCAAGCTATTTATCAGATAGCAAAGGGCAAGTGTTTGTCTTTTTTATTATGGCTGTGGCAGCTGCTGAGGTAGCAGTAGGTTTGGCTATTCTGATGATGGTATATAGAAATACTAAATCGACCGACATCAACGTGCTGAATAAATTAAAGTGGTAGTTTAAATAATTGGCAAATTGAGAAAATTATGATAAAATTAGTTTGGTTAATTCCTTTACTTCCGCTGATTGGATTTATAATCACAGGATTGTTAGGAAAAAAATTATCGAAAGGTATTGTCAGCATTGTTGCCTGCGGTTCTGTGTTATCTGCATTTATAGTATCTCTGGGGATTTTCTTTGAATTAAATGGGCAGTTACAAAAAAGTTTTACTATTGATTTATTCAGTTGGATTAGTGCCGGTAAACTATCCATTCCCTTTTCTTTTCTCATAGATCCTCTATCTTCCCTGTTTTTACTTATTGTTACTGGTATCGGATTTTTGATTCATGTATACTCAGTCGGTTATATGAGTCATGATGAAGGTTTTTCACGCTTTTTTGCTTATCTGAATCTTTTTATCTTTTTTATGTTACTGCTGGTATTGGGCTCTAATTACCTGATTATGTTTGTTGGTTGGGAAGGTGTTGGATTATGCTCTTACTTATTGATTGGTTTTTGGTTTAAAAATACAGCTTATAATAATGCGGCAAAGAAAGCGTTTATAATGAACCGTATTGGTGACCTTGGCTTTATATTAGGCATCATATTGCTATTTGTAACTTTTGGAAGCATCGCTTATAGCGATGTTTTTCTATTAGCTAAGAATTTCACTTCTAATAGTCCTGTACTAGTATCAATAACATTATTGTTATTTGTTGGAGCAATCGGTAAAAGTGCTCAACTTCCATTGTATACCTGGTTGCCTGATGCTATGGCCGGTCCAACGCCTGTATCTGCATTAATCCATGCCGCAACAATGGTAACAGCCGGCATTTACATGGTTGCGCGTTCAAACATTTTATTTACATTGGCCCCCCTATCAATGGATGTTGTTGCTGTTATAGGTGCCTGTACTCTACTATTTGCAGCAAGCATCGGGTTGGCTCAGAATGATATTAAAAAAGTGCTGGCCTATTCAACAGTATCACAATTAGGTTATATGTTTTTAGCACTGGGTGTTGGAGCATACACTGGTGCTGTGTTTCATGTAATGACACATGCCTTCTTTAAAGCATTGTTATTTCTTGGTGCTGGAAGCGTAATCCATGCCATGAGCGGTGAGCAGGATATACGATTTATGGGCGGATTAAAAAAACATTTACCCATTACCCATCTTACCTTTTTATTAGGAACGCTTGCAATAGCCGGTTGTCCGCCATTTTCCGGCTTCTTTTCAAAAGATGAAATTTTAGCACATGCTTTTGAACACAATAAATTATTATGGTTTATTGGTATTGCCGGTGCTGCTATGACCACTTTTTATATGTTCCGCCTGTATTTTTTAACTTTTATGGGTGATTTCAGAGGAACAAAGGATCAGTTACATCACTTACACGAGTCCCCCAAAAGTATGACGTTGCCTTTAATGATATTGGCAGCGCTTTCTGTTGTAGGCGGTTTTATTGGTGTTCCGGAAGTGTTGGGTGGTAAACATTTTCTGGATGAATTTTTAAAACCCGTTTTTGAAGATTCTTCATTCCGCATCATTCATCATTTATCACATGAAACAGAATACCTGTTGATGGGTGTTGCTGTTGCTGTTATGGCTGTTTCATTATACTATGCACATAAAGTATATGTGAAAGATAAAACATTGCCTGCAGCTGAAGATGGGCAATTAAAACCATTGCACCGTTTGATATATAAAAAATATTGGGTAGATGAATTGTACGATATTTTAATCACACAACCATTAAATTTTATTTCCGGTGGCTTACACAAGGTAGTTGATAATCAATTGGTAGATGGAGTAGTAAATAGTGTTGGAATAGCGGTGAACTGGACAAGCAGCAAAATTCGTCTTGTACAAACAGGAAACATTGGTGTTTACATTTTTATTATGGTTATAAGTATTGTGATTATTTTGTTTACACGAATGATATA
>JAHEXZ010000021.1:0-59318 GCA_023251835.1 Bacteroidota bacterium
AGACACCAAAGAGTTGACTGCTACGCTGCCATATTTACCTCTTTTGATACTAAGTTCCTGTTTTTATGTGTCATTTTCAAAGAGCTTTAAATATTTTTAATTTCCTACTCAATATGACTCACGCGCGGTCAGTCAGAGCTAGTTTACCCTGAGCAAAGTCGAAGGGAAGACCGTGGGTGGCAATTTGAAAATGAATCATATTTCTTTTATTGAAGTTATTTTGAAAATTTTACTAATTCTAATAATTAACCAAACTAATAATATTATCAGAATATTGGCTCAACCGTTTTTTCCCTTCCAAAAATTCGAGTTCAACTATAAATGCAAAACCTGCAACATTGCCTTTTTGCATTTGAATTAATTTAGCAGCCGCTTCGGCTGTACCACCTGTAGCGAGTAAATCGTCATGAATGAGTACATTCCAGCCGGGTTTTATATCGTCTATCTGCATTTCGATTTTTGCGCTTCCATATTCTAAATCATATTCATAGGATATTGTTTTATATGGTAATTTACCTGCTTTACGCACCAGCACAAAAGGAATATTTAGTTTGCTTGCGAGAGCAAAACCGAACAAAAATCCACGGCTTTCCACTCCTACAATGGCATTGATATTTTTGTCGGCACAATACTGAGAAAATGAGCTTACAATATCATCGCATAACTGGGGGTTATGCAATACAGGTGTAATATCTTTAAATAAGATTCCCGGCTTAGGAAAATCAGGTACATCACGTATTCCGCTTTTTAGTTTTTGTTCTAACATTGAATTAATTTTTTTTGAATTTTAGCCACAGATTCACAGATTTTTAAATATGTATGAATGCTCCATTGTAATCTATGAATCCGGGGGTAGCTTCTTTGCCATATGTTTTTTTATTCTAAAACTAAATAATATACAAGTTTACGGAACGTTTCGTCATCGACCAAATCAGTTTTCTTAATTTCTTCTAAATTTTTGTATTTACCATGTTTATTGCGATAGTTTACGATTGCATTTGCCATATTCCATGAAATATAGGGGTGTTTTAATTGTGCTGCGGTGCAGGTATTGATATTTATTTTTCTTATTTCTGTTTCATCCACGATGAGATAGTTTTTTATTGCATCGAATTTTTCTTTATCGAATTTCCATACTTCCATTAACTGTTCTATAGAAACAAAGCCCCCCAACTCTTGTCGGTATTTAATGATTGCTTTTGCATAAAAGCCACCAATACCTTTTATTGTTGTCAGGTAAGCAGAATCGGCTGAATTAAGCTCTATTAGAGTTCGGAGTCCGGAGTTCGGAGTCCGGAGATTGTTGTCTGGGAATTTTTTGACATTATGCACTTCACCGGATGGAACTTGAATATATGGCTCTAACTGTGAATATTGTTCTGCCGGGATGCAATACATTTTTTTTACATCTTCTTTAGTTCTGAACTGTCCGCCTTTTGCTTCATAGTTTTTTATTGTGTGAATTTGTTTATCATTTAAGCCGAGGCGTTTCCAGTCATCAGGAGCTAAGCCATTTGGATTAAAGGTAAAATACTCTGCCTTTAAACTAAAACTATTGATGGTTGAATCATTGTTGTTGCCGGTAAAACTATTTTCAATTGCTACTGAATCGCTTTCCTGCTGATCCGCATTGAATGCAGCTATTTCTTTTTCAAATTTTGAAAAATCAACCTGTTCTGGCTTTGCAAATTTGTCAGAAATATTAAGATAGATTAATAATAGAGTGATGATTAAAAGCAATATTACTATTCCATTCCGTTCACGTTTATTGAAAGTCAAATAATCGCGAATGAATTGCTTCATTGGGGGTTAATTATTAAATGGTTTAATGGTTATTGAATTATTGCGAATTTACGAAATAGGGATGAGATTTTCTGTTATACAAAATTATAAATGATTGCCATACCCGATAGAACTATTGCAATGATGTTTATTGTGTTTAGCAATATTTTATTGGCAATTAATTTTTTTCCGTCCGCAAATAGTGTATAAAGCCCCGCCACGAGAAACAAAGAAAAAATAGTCGCTGGAAGCCACATTATAGAACAAAACTCACAACGCGAAGTTTCTTTAAAAGCAGAAGAGAAAACAAACCAAGAAAAAAATGTCAACAAACCTGTAAGAACGGTGTTTGCTAATCCTAATAAGCGAGTTGTTTTCATTTTCAAGCGTTGGTGTGTCTTTGTTTTATTTTTTGTTTTACAGTCTCTTTAAAACCTTAGTTACTTTAATTTTGTTGTCAGATAAATTAAATTCATAAATAAAAATGTATTCATAGTTATCAATAATGATTTCCCATTTATTGTCTTGTAACATTTTTGTTTTTACCAATGGACCAGCTAAACTATTAATAATAGCAGAACTTCCCATTTCCGAGGGTGTTCTGGATCGTGCTAAAAGCATATTATTTAAGGAAAAAGCATATGAGATTGGACTAAATGTCAAATAGCAATATGATGATATAATAGATGAAAAATATGACCAACTAATGGTATCTGATAAAATGGAATTAAATGAAGTGTCATTTTTGAATTTCTCGAAATCTATATCAATCTTGGAATATTTTTCTATTTCATATTTTTGAAATTTTTTGATGTCAGTATTATTGTCAAGATAAAATTTTTTTGATTTCTTGTAAATTACTGAGGAGGTGTCAGAAAAAAATGAGTCCATATAATTAATGATTTTTTCCTTCTGTGGCATTAAGTCTGCGTATAAGGTATATCTAAATTTACTCAACCTTATTTGAAAGTCTTCATTTGTTTTGCAGTCGGAATTTAATTGTGCTTTCGTAAAAAGAACGAACATAATAAATATTATTGTCAATTTATTTCTCATGATTTTCATTTTTTTAGCTTACTGGTAACGGCTGATGAATAAATTCCCTGTACGAAAACGATCTTTTCCAGTTAAAGAAACTACAACTTGTTGCCAGTGTAAACCTGATTATGGATTTTTGAGTGTTTTGAGGTTTAAAAATTACAATTTTGAAAAGATGTTTGATTTTTATTGTTGCTTTTGTTGTTATTCTCTCAAAAGAACAATTAACACTACCTATTTATCTTGGTACAAAGTTACAGATAGTTATTTTATATTTATTTTGAATGAAAATAATCAAGTGTAATAAAGCTCAAAGTGTTGGGATTTAGTTGTCTGCCAATACGGTTTTCTTTCGTTGAGTAAAATAATATACGGGAATACCGAGAGCAACGCAAATGAGCCCAAAACCTGTATTCCTGGTATCGTAAATAATTAAAATAGTGCAAATGGCAAGAGCTGAGAGGATGTATAATGCAGGTATAACAGGGTATCCGAAAGCTTTATAAGGCCGTTCCGTATCCGGTTCTTTTTTCCGAAGTATAAAAAGGCCAGAAATAGTAACAATATAAAAAATCATTGATGCAAAAGCAGAGTAGTTAACTAAATCACTATATGTACCAGAGAGGCATAAGGCACATGCCCATATACATTGTGTCCAAAGGGCAAAAGAAGGCACTGCATTTTCATTTAGTTCTCCAGCTTTTTTCAAGAATAGTTTTTCTTTGGCCATAGCATAATATACACGTGCACCGGCAAGGATAAGCCCATTGTTACATCCGAACGTAGAAACCATAATTAAAGCAGCCATGATGTATAGTGCTGTATTACCAAAAATTATTGTTGCAGCACTTCCTGCAACCCTGTCGTTGGTAGCGAACTGAATACCCTGATGATAAGCATCTGTTGCAGCAGGGTCACCTTTTAAAGGCAATAGAGCCAGGTATGCAATATTGGTAAGTACGTACAAAAGGGTTACTATTAATGTACCCAGGAACAGACTGCGAGGAATGTTTTTTCTGGGATCTTTTATTTCTCCGGCAATAAAGGTTACATTGTTCCATGCATCGGCAGAAAATAAAGAATTGATTATTGTAGAACCCATTGCACCCAGTAATGCAAATCCGACCAGGTGTTTAATACTTATTGTACCATCAGGGTTAACAGTAGTTGTTGCAGCCTCCCATGCATTTTTAAAATTTTCTGCAAGGGTATTGCTTTTAAATGCCATTGCTATTCCCAAAACAATAAGTAAAAAGAGTGCCACTAATTTTGTTGAGGTAAAAATAAGCTGAACCATTTTTCCATTACGGATGCCACGTGTATTAGAATACGTGAGAAATAAAATACTCATGATAGCCAGTATCTGTTTCCATGTAATAACAAAAGTGTCATTGGCAAAAGAAATTATCTGATTGTTTAATTCGGGGAAAAATATAGCTGTATAATTTGCGAAGGCAACCCCAACAGCGGCAATTACTCCAGCCTGTATAACGGTAAAGACAGTCCAGCCATACAAGAATGCAATAAGATTACCAAAAGCTCTTTGAATATAAACAAACTGTCCTCCGGCTTTAGGCATCATGCCAGCGAGCTCTCCATAACTTAATGCAGCCATTACAGTAATGATGCCTGTAATAATCCATAAGAGAATTAGATATCCTGCAGAGCCCACAGCACGCGACATAGTGGCGCTAACGATAAAAATTCCAGATCCTATCATGGAACCGGCAACAATCATAGTAGCGTCAATTAATCCGAGGGAACGTTTTAATTCGGTAGTGTTTTCGGGCATGTAAAAATGTTTACTTACTTAACAACTCTTTCACAATTCCGGAAATAATTTTTCCATCGGCTTTACCGGCCAGTTGTTTAGTAGCTATGCCCATTACCTTGCCCATATCAGCGGGGGAAGAAACACCAAGCGATGCAATAATTTTTGCCACTTCGGTTTTTATTTCTTCTGCGGTCATTTGTTTTGGCAAATAGGATTCAATAATGCCTGCCTGAAATAATTCTGTTTGAGCTAAATCGTTTCGATTTTGGGACTTATAAATATCAGCAGTTTCTTTACGTTGCTTCACCATTTTCTGAAGAGCTTTTATTTCTGTATCGTCAGAATACCCTTCAGGAGAGGTTTTCAATAACAGTATAGCTGATTTCATTGCACGTAATGCTTCTAATTTTGCAGCCTCTTTTGCCAGCATTGCTGATTTAATATCGGAGTTTATTTTTTCTTCTAATGCCATTGTAACAATTTTTGAATTAGAGATTTTTAGATTTGTTGAATTGCTAATATTAAAACAATCCGTTTATTTCTGCATCAATTTTGTTGATAATCACTCCCAAATCTTCCTGTTTTTCGAGGAAGTTGATATTATCCACATCAATGATCAATAATTTTGCTCCTGCATGTTCCTGTTCATAAGAAGTTGTGAAAGCCTCATAACGTTCATTCAGGCGCTTCAGGTAATCAAGGCGGATAGCATTTTCATAATCACGTCCACGTTTTTGTATCTGGTTTACTAATGTAGGAACTGAAGCACGTAAATAAATTAACAAATCGGGAGGCGTAATGAATGATTCCATTAATTTAAAGAGAGCAAAATAATTTTCAAAATCGCGGGTTGTCATTAAGCCCATTGCATGGAGGTTAGGCGCAAAGATGTATGCATCTTCATAAATTGTCCTGTCCTGGATAACAGTTTTCCCACTTTTACGGATTTGCTGCACTTGTCCAAAACGGCTGTTTAAGAAGTATACCTGTAAGTTAAAAGACCAGCGTTGCATATCTTCATAAAAATCATTCAAATATGGGTTGTCATCTGCATCTTCAAAGTGGGATTGCCACTTGTAATGTTTTGATAAAAGTGTGGTAAGTGTTGTTTTACCTGAACCAATGTTTCCGGCTATTGCTACGTGCATATATATTAAGTTGTTTAGTAATCAACTATATGAATATTGTTTTTCTGAAAAAGCGAAAACGAAAATACAAAAACTAGTATGTTTTTAGATAAAAAAATTCAAATTGTGAATAAGTTTTTTACTTTTTGCGTAATATCAGATAATAACTTATTTCTGCGATGAATATATCATGATTGACTTATTTGCCTGAAGTATTAGTATATCCATCTCGATTCTAAAATTCTGAAACTCAGTTTCAGGCATCTCAAATTGTAATTCTTCTGTAGTTTTAATGTTATAGGCTTTTATCCGGTTATCTGTGGTATAATAAATCTGGTTGCCAACAGGCTGAAAAGATTGAATATTTTTTACAGGCATTGTTTTATAATAGGTTCCATAAATATCGAATATTAGTATTCCTGTTGACGGGTTATTCAAATACACTTTATTATCATACTCTAACAAATAAACCGGCTGCAAATAAATATGTAATAATAAACTCAGATTACCTGTTTGCTGGGTTTTTGAAAATGTTTGATCAATACGTACCAGTTCCAGATTTTGCTGATTATATAACCACATACCATTATTGTACGAAGAGCAGATTAATTGTGTTTGCTGGAAGCCCATTTTATCAAGGCTCACAGGCTCAGCACTTAAAGTGAGTGTATTGTCTAAAAAAACAACTTGTGAAAAATTTTTATAAAACACCAGCAAACGTAACATATTGGAAACATCAACAAAATCAATATTGCCAAGGTTTTTATTGCTATATTTATAAAGCAATTTACCTGTTCTATTGTATTTGCTAAGTTCATTAGCTTTTACAATATAAATATTGCCTTGCTTGTCTGTTGTAAAGAAGTCTGCTTTAACAGGAATAGTAGCTATAAGGTTGAATGTGCTTTGTGCGGAGCTCCAGGTAGAAATAGAAAGAAAGAGGATAAACAGTTTCTTCATTGTTAATTGTTATTTCTCCAATTCTTTTCTAAGCATGTTTAATGCTGCGTTGGCTGTTTTTTGAATGTTACGTTCACGGTTGGTACCGAACAAAAATTTTTCGGAAATTATTGTTTCAGAAGTAGCAATAGCAATCCAAACGGTACCTACAGGTTTATCTGGAGTACTACCACCTGGCCCGGCAATGCCAGATGCAGCGATAGAATAATCAGTTTTATATTTTCCACGAATAGCTTTTGCCATTTGCTCAACTACAGGCTGGCTTACCGCGCCTTTTGTTTCTATTATTTCTTTCGGTACATCCAACTCGGTTTCTTTTATTCCATAGGAATAAGAAATGACAGAACCAACGTAGTATTCAGAGGCTCCCGGCACTTTGGTAATCAGATGTGCTATATAACCACCGGTACAACTTTCGGCAGTGGAGAGTGTTTGTTTTTTTTCTTTTAATAATCTGCCAATAATTTGTTCTAATGTTTCAGAGGGTTCACCAAAGGTTTCGTAACCGTAAATAAATTCAGAAATAATTTTTTTAAGGTCTTCTATTTTTTGATCTACCAGCAAATTTAACTTTTCCGCATTATTACCTTTAGCACTTAACCGTAAGCGCACCATTCCTGGCGAAGGCAAATAAGCCAATTTAATATTATCAGTCGTCAAATCATTTTCCCATTCTGCAATCAAATCAGCCAGATAAGATTCTCCGATACCTTGCGTTAATATTGTTTTATGAACAATTGAAGGTAGTTTATATTGTTCTTTTAATTTAGGCAGAATCTGATTTTTCATCATCGCCTTCATTTCATAGGGAACACCAGGCATAGACACAATAATTTTTCCCTGGTATTCAAACCACATTCCCGGAGCAGTACCATTATGGTTTCTGATGGTTATACATATTTCCGGTACTTCAGCCTGCAAACGGTTGATTGGAGTTACTTCTTTTCCATAAGCTGCAAATATTGCTTCTATATCTTTATATGCCTGCTCATCAAAACGCATGGAAGTATTAAAATATTCACATAAGGTTTTTTTGGTAATGTCATCTTTAGTGGGTCCTAAACCACCGGTCATCAGGATTATATCAGCACGTTGCTGAGCTTCATCCAAAGATTTTATGATATGTTCACGGTTATCGGAAACGGAAGAAATTTGCTTTACACTAATGCCATTCAGATTAAGTAAGGTAGCGATGTATGCAGAATTAGTATCTATAACCTGCCCTATTAATATTTCATCGCCAATAGTGATTATTTCGGCTTCTATCTCTTTTTTCTCCATTGAAAAAGAATTATTATTGTTTGAATCGAGCGTCAGTCATTTTATTTTACAAGTGTCATTTCATTCAATAAATATCCAGCCCCTGCAAACTTGTCGATTACAAAAAGTGTATAATGCACGTCCAGTATAATATTTCTAACCTGATCAGGATTATACATAATATCGCTCATGGTTCCTTCCCAGTTACGGTCAAAGTTTGTTCCAATCAACTGGCCTTCACCATTTAATACAGGACTGCCCGAGTTGCCGCCTGTAGTGTGATTACTTGCACAGAAGGCAATACGCAATTCATTATTTTTATCCGCATATTGTCCATAATCCTTCTTCTGGTATAGCTCTTTTAATTTTGGAGATACTATAAATTCGTCAACTACTGGATTTTCTTTTTCCATCAATCCATCCAGGGTAGTATAATAGTTATAAAACACAGCATCGCGTGGAAAATAGCCATCTACTTTTCCATAAGCTACTCTCAGAGTACCATTGGCATCAGGATAATATTTTTTATCTGAAACCAACTCTTTTATTGCTTTCATATAAATACGATTCAGGTTATTTACCTCCGCTTCTAATTTATTGTATTGAGGCCGGATATCCTGAACAAATTTTGTATAACAACTTAACATTAGTTTATAAACAGGGTCTTTTTGAACCTTTTTGTAATTCTTAGCAATATTTGAGAGTACTTTAGTTATATCTGTTTCTGAAACAAAAATTGACTTTTTGTATATATCAGCTACATACTTTTCGAACATTAAAGTTGTATTATTACCACATCTGTATTTTTTCTCTATTTCCCTGAATACATCCGGTTGTTGAGTTTTATCAATATTATCATAGTATATTTTTAACAAAGCGGCACAAACTTTTTCATCCGTTTTGGAATCATAATCTTTAAAGAACTGTTTTTTTGCGGTTTGTAAGCGTTCTATATCCTTCTGCAGTTCTTCCGGCTTCTTTCCTTTATTTAAAGAATCTATCAGATTAACGTAAGTATACGCATAAAATACTGATTCAATTCCAAGAATTGCCTCTATATAATAATCGCGCTGTTTATTCAGAGGATTGAATTGAGTATATGCTTTTTCCAGGTCGTTAAAAAGTTTTCCATATTTATTTTTTGCATTATTATCTGCATTTACTTTTGATAAAAAATTTTGCTCAAACTGTTTCTTTTTATTGATGGCATCCAGCTTTTTAAGGCCATTAATTTCACCAATCCATTTTTTATAATAATTCGCCAGACTTGCATATTTAGAAGCATATTGAATACGAACAGAATCACTTTTTTTCATTTCCATATCCATTATTGCCAGGCGGGTTTCACGGATTTTCACTTTAGCCGGGTCGGATTCATTCATAATCATATCAACAGCATAAGAGGACAAATATTCACTTGTACGTCCCGGAAAACCATATACCATAGTAAAATCACCTTTTTCAATATCCTTCATAGATATCGGAAGATGATGTTTAGGTTTATATGGAACATTGTCCGGTGAATAATCGGCTGGGTTATTGTCTTTATTCGCATAAATACGAAAAATAGAAAAATCGCCAGTATGTCGTGGCCATATCCAGTTATCAGTATCTCCGCCAAATTTACCAATAGAAGACGGAGGAGCACCCACCAGGCGGACATCACGAAAGGTTTCAGTAATGAACATATAATATTCATTTCCATAAAAAAACGGACGAATGTATGCCCCATAATGAGTGCCTTTGACAGCTTCTTTTTGAATGGCATTTATTGTTTCATTAATTTTTTTCTCCCGTTCAGTTTCATTTACTTCATCAGAAACACCAGCTAATACTTTAGCTGTAACATCTTCCATACGAACAATCAGGGTTGCAGTAAGGCCAGGATTTGGCAGTTCCTGTGATGCATTCATAGCCCAAAAACCATTTGTAAGTAAATCATTCTGAACAGTGCTATGTGCCTGAATCTGTCCATAACCGCAATGGTGATTAGTCAACAATAGTCCCTTATCAGAAATAATTTCAGCAGTACAGCCACCATTAAAATGCACAATAGCGTCTTTTAAACTTGATTTGTTAATACTATATATATCTTCAGCAGATAATTTCAGTCCATTTTTCTGCATATCTGATTCATTCAACTGTTTCAATAGCAAAGGCAGCCACATACCTTCATCAGCCCTTAAAGAAATGTTAATTAAGATGCTAAATGTTACTATAATTGAAGTTATTTTTTTTATCATGATGTATTTATGAAATTTATATTCGAAAACACGAAATTAGCCATTATTTTTTATTGGTGCTTCAGAAACACAGGTGTACGACAAATTTCCTTACCATTCGTTTCGGCTCCGCTCAACGAACTGCATTCGTACCCTGAGCGAAGTCGAAGGGTACCTATCAAAACGGATTTTTGTCGTACACCCTCAGAAACAGGCAAGATGCAATCAAATTACGGTATCCCTAACCTTACCCTACCCCTTCCCTTTCAAAGGAGAGAAAAATTGAAGTCTCAGTGCCACACCTTACTAATAACTATCCCCTAATAAAAACAAGCAGCTTATCACCATTTATATTTTCTTCAGATTTGGGATCAATCTTTAACTGTGGAGCTTTTACACCTTTTCTGATAATTTTATCAGCAATAAAAACTCTTGCTTCATCCCATAGTCCGGCTTCAATAAAAGTAGTTAACAACTGTTCTCCCCCCTCTATTATGATTGATTGAATATTACGTATAAATAATTCATTCATAATTTGAGATATAACAGAGTGTTCAAAATTAATTTTAACAAATTCCAGGTTGGTTTCTGTTTTTTTTTCGATAGCAGTATATATGAGGGTTGGAGTGCTTTTATCAAAAAGATAATACTGTTCAGGTATTCTCAGCCATTTATCAATACAAATGCGCAATGGGTTACGGCCTTTGTATTCGCGAACCGTCAGTTGTGGATTGTCGAGCAAGGCCGTATTGGTACCCACCATAATGGCTTGTTCCTGGCTCCGCCATTGATGGAGCAACTTACGGGATTCTGCATTACTTATCTGCAATGCCTTTTCAGCAATTCCCCTATGACGTTTAACATCAATAAATCCATCTGCTGTTTGCGCCCATTTTAAAATAATGTAAGGGCGTTTTTTCTGATGAAAAGTAAAAAATCGTTTATTCAGTTCCTTACACTCTTCTTCCAAAATACCAACAGTAACGTTTATTCCAGCCTTGATAAGCTTTTCAATTCCCCTGCCATTTACCATAGAATTAAAATCAACGCTGCCAATTACAACATTTGGAATCCGGTATTTAATAATCAGATCTGTGCAGGGAGGAGTTTTTCCATAATGAGAACAGGGTTCCAGATTAACATACAAGATAGATTTTAAAAGGAGTTCTTTGTCTTCAACTGCATTCACAGCATTTACCTCGGCATGGGCTTGTCCATATTGCTGATGGTAGCCTTCACCAATTATGTTTTGATCACATACAATGACAGAGCCCACCATAGGGTTTGGCGCAACATTTCCAAAACCTTGCTTTGCAAGCTGGATACAGCGCAGCATATATGCTTCATGTGTATTCATTTTCAGATGACAAAGTTAAAACATTCAGCAATTATCAGGTAAATATTTATAACTTTATATCATTATGAAAATAGCATCAAATAGAATAGCTGATGTTGTGGGCTTTTTCCGTGAAGAATTGAAAAGCATTTATGAAAGCGGTGAGATAGAAACCTTTATTGCATATTGTTTTGAAGAATACCTTGGAATAAAAAAAGCTGCTGTTGTTTTAAATGCTGACGCTACTGTTAGTGAATCGGAGTTGCTAAAGTTTCATTTTGCGATAAAAGATTTAAAGCGACATAAACCGATACAGTATATTTTAGGGAAAGCTGATTTTTATGGTTTAAAGCTGAATGTGAATGAACATGTTTTAATTCCACGTCCTGAAACAGAAGAATTAGTGGATTTAGTAATAAAGGAAATTGGAGAGTGGAGAAGGGAGAAGGGAGAAGGGAGAGCGGAGAGCGGAGAACGGGGAAGAGAGAACGGGAAAGGTAGAATGGAAAGTAGAGAGCGGTTATCAATTCTGGATATTGGCACGGGAAGTGGCTGTATTGCTATTTCACTGAAAAAAAATTTATCCGCTGCTGATGTATATGCAGTTGATGTTTCAGAAAGGGCACTGGAGATGGCAAAACAAAACGCGTTACAAAATGCCGTTGACATAAAATTTTTTAACTATGACATTTTATTTTCTGCTTCTTCATTCCCGGTTTATGATTTAGAATTTGATATTATCATTAGTAATCCTCCCTATATTTCTATCTCTGAAAAGGAACAGATAGAAAAAAATGTAATAGACTATGAACCGCACCTGGCATTATTTGTAGATGACAATGAGCCATTGTTATTTTACAAAGCAATTACCAATTTTGCATTAAATCATCTGAAAAAAAATGGTAAAATATATTTTGAGATTAATCAACGGTTCGCTGTGGAGACTAAACAATTATTAGAATACATGGGGGTTAAAAATGTAACACTGTTAAAAGACTTGAATGACAATTATCGTATTGTAAAAGGAACTATTTGATAAAATGAAAATCTATAAGTATGTTATTTCCTTATTATTTATTTGCCTGACTCTTATCAGTTACGCACAACCAACTGTCACCGTGGACGCGTTTCCTACTAATGTAGGCGGAAAATCTGAGTTTAATCGTATTTTTGAGCAGGAACTTATTTATCCAGAACATTTATTAAAAGATAAAACAGAAAGAAAAGTTACTATTCATTTTATCCTGCAAAAAGATAGCTCAGTTAGTAATGTTCAGCTTACCAGCTCTGGTGAACAGGTAATTGATTCAGAAGCATTACGAATATTCAAATTATACCAATGGGTACCCGCTGTAAAAGAAGGCAGCTATGTGAGCACTAAGTGGTCGGCTACCTTTGAATTTGATCCTAAGAAGTATACAAAAATATGTCGTGAGCGAGGTTTTCAAAAAATTTCCTACCCACCTGACGAAAAAGTTGACAGCTCCGGAATCATATATAACAACCCTGACCAAATGCCTATGTACCAAAAAGGAATGTATGCTTTACAGGATTTCATTAAGGAAAACTTAGAATATCCAAGACAGGCTCAATTAGCGAACATTCAGGGAACAGTAGTTTTACGTTTCGTAGTAGAACCGAGCGGTTTAGTTACCAATATAGATATTGAGAAATCAGTTGGTGGCGGTTGCGATCAGGAAGCTATACGGGTATTACAGCTTATCAGGTGGTATCCGGGCAAGAAAAACGAAAAGCTGGCACGTGTACAAATGAGTTTTCCGTTTTATTTTATTCTTGATACTGATTTTCGTGATAATAGTGGATCGGAGCAGAAATAACACACAAGCGAAAGATTTTAAATGCTAATCGTTTTTAATCTTTTCGTAGATGATGGTGATGCTATCAGTTGATTGTACATGCATTTCATTGTCTGTAAGTTTAATGATATCGCTCTTTAATACTGCATTATAAATATTGATAGAAATCTTATTTCCTTTTACCGAGTATGTACCGATAGCATCTTTAAACCCTGTCATGTCTTTAGGAGATTCCAAAGAGAAAACGCTATCTGAGTGAAAATGATAATAGATGTCCTTACTTTGTTCAAAAGTCACATATACAAGATCTGCATTTTTTTGAGTTTTTCTAATACTTTCAGGTAATATTAAAGTAACGGGTTTCCAAACACCAACTATTGGATTATGTTCCACTTTACAAGAAGAAGTTATAAAAAGTATAACAATAAAAATAATGTTCAACTTGTTGGGGAATTTTCTTTGTGTTTTCATTTATTCAGAAATTAATGCAAATCAACTAGTATACTCCGGCTGAATGAGTTTGTAGATTTTGCAAACTCATTTGCTCAGTATTACTGGCTCTAACTGCTTTGCTAATAGCAAACCCATTATGATTCAGTATAAATACAGCTATTATAAATGAAATATAATATACTGATGCAAAGTACTCCACAAAAATACACAAAGAACTTCAATAAGAATTAAGCCTGTTTATTTTTATAATAGTTCTTATCAGCAATATAGAGTATTTTTTCAACTTTAGCATATATGGTTCCATGCTCATCCTGAAAATCCACAGGCAAGTTTATTACATATTTTTGGTCGGTTTTTACCTTCAAAATTATTTCATTAATAATTTCGTCTGTTAAAAGAAACCTTGCGTACACCGTTTTACTAACAGGTTTTATAAAATTTATTGTTGCCGCTTTATCCCAAACCACATAATCTTTTCCTAAAATATAAATCAGTTGTATCATATATATTGGGTCTAAAGCTCCATAAATGCTGCCCCCAAATGTGGTTCCCACATAATTTCTTGTTTTCCATGAAAGTTTAAGTTTAACATGAACATCTTTCCAGTCTTCAGATAGAAAGCAAATACGTCCGCCACTCCTTCTGTAAGCCGGAAATAAGTTAAAACCGGTTCTTATGAGTATTGATTTCAGGCTCTCTTTACTTTCGGTTTCAATAATAGTTCTTGCCATAAAGGTCATTATTACTTTTGCACAGGAAGTATACTTTAATAACCCGATAAAAAATTGAATGGGAAATTTTTAAAAAACTTAAGGTTTTTTCTCTTCTACAATTACAAAAATATCTTCATTATCACGCTTCATAAGGTATTTTTCACGCGCAAATTTTTCCAGTGTTTTTGGATTAGTGGTTAATTCCTTGATTTCGGTATTAATAACGGTTATCTCCTGGGAAAAATAATCTCTTTCTTTCCCCAGTTGTTTTACCTTCTGACGTAATTCGAGCTGGGTTTTTAAATCATTCTTATCAAAAAAAATGACCCATACTGCTAATCCAATAATCGTAATGACATATTTATTCTTTATATATGGAAGTATTTTTTTCATTTTATTACAAAGCTAAGTACTCTTTATTACACTTTTTTTTAGCACAGCTTTTAAGTTTTCAACACTCCTTATAGGAAAACTTCCTTTAGAAAAAAAACATTTGTCGCAAGAAATGAAAATAATCCAGTTATTATTTCAGAATAAATACCCATCGATTGCCTGTATAGGCTCTGGTAGATCAGTTTCTCCCAATTGTTGACGAAGGTTGATTTCTATTGTTCTTGATAAGGCCGAAACAGGAACATCATTAATAGTATTTTCAAACGGATTTTCAATATTATTACCCACTCTTGCCAATACAAAGAAAATAAAGGCAATTATAAAAGTAGCAGGTATTGTAAGATAGCCTAATTCATTTACCATAGAAAATGGCAATAGCAAAATAAATACCCAGACAAATACACCGGTGTAATAACTGTACTGACGGGGGAAAACAGTATTCTTAATACGTTCACACCCGCCCAGTGTATCACACAATGCACTAAGTCTTGTATCCATCTGCATATGACGATAATCTTCAATATATCCTACCTCATGAATCTCCTGTAAACGTTTGGCTTGTTTTTGTAAAATAGCATTTGGTATATTTTGCTGATTTTGTAAACCAGCTATTTCTTCTGTGGCTAAAAATAATTTCAAGTTTTCAAACGGGTTCTGTCTTCTTAAATGATGTGCAGTAGCATAAATAAAAGCAATCTGTCGATATACCAACTCTTTTTGTAATGCTTTTAATTCTGTTTCGGTACCCTCTTTATGATGTTTAAGAGTTAAAAATGTAAGCACCTGTCGTGTAATAGACCTGGAATCATTTACAAAAGCACCCCATAACCTGCGTGCTTCCCACCATCTGTCGTATGCAGAATTATTACGAAAACCCAACAATATAGCAAGTGCAGTACCAAGAATCCCCACAGGTAATATAGGTACAGCTAATTGTTCACAGCCAAAATAACAATAACCAACAGATACGATTGAAGTTACAATTAGTATCGTTGACATCGGTTTCCACAAATAATAGACTATTTTATTGAGAGCAAGATGTTTTCTTACGATCATGATTTTGCCAGGCTAAGTTGATTAATGGGGATAAGATTTACATTATATTTTTTAATAATCATACTCATTAAAAGATCATTTTTTATTTTTTGCATTATCCGATTTGTCTGCGCTTCATTGTATCCCATTACCATTTGGTCTGTTAGTTCCAGATGTTTCACACTATAATAAAAACCAGCAATAACATAAGGGCCAAACGGAGTGAGAGGCATATCAAAAGAGCTACCGGTAAGATTAAAAACAGTATTTGGCATATATGTATTTGTATTTTCAACTCCTTTATACTTCATATAATATTGAGCTGCAAGCAGACGAGATGACATTCGCGGATCTGCCATACATAGCAATCCGGCTAAAGGTTTCTGTTTTTCAGACTGATGGAGTAATATATCATGTAATGATTCCTTTGTTCTGTTATTACGGATATATGCTTGTACATCATCCCAAAATGGAACAGCAGGATGTCCTCCATCTACTCTTATTAGAGCATGTATCGCATAATCCTGTATACCTGCAGTAACTTTAATATCGAGTGTTTTCAAATTAGGATCAGACATAATAGCCTTTTCGAGGATAGCACGTTGTGCCCTTGGATGAGTTCTCAAATAGTCAATACTTTTCACCCAATCACCTGCTAAATAACCATCATAAGCATATAGCTCTCTAAGCAATATACGTATTTTGCTATCAGTATCTATTGTAACTTCTTCTCCTTTTCTTTTGATAACCGGTTTTTCCTCAACAATAAGTTTTTCAAGCTCTATACCAACACCACTTGCACCTAACATACCACAATTAAAAGGTGAGCCTTCCACAATTTTCATATTATGTATATGGCTTACATAGCTTTTATCTGAGCTTTCATCCAGTTCGCCATGTGAATTGATATGCACATAATAACTTATTTTTTTATTTATATAATTACTATTCCTCTGATTAGTCTCAAAAGTGCGCTTGATATCCTCAATAACATCTGGAGTTACAAAAGATCCTGCCGCCCTGATTACATGAAATTCAATATGAATTCCTTTCTCCTTATAAGCGGTAGAAATAGTGTTGACAGCTTCCACCTGCAATTGGTTTAAGTCTCTGGCATCAGCACAACCTATCAGAATATGAACCTGTTGTTCTTCTATCTCTTGCATATTTTTATTAACATTAGATTTTACAAAAATATAATAATATAGCTAACTGGAAATTTTCTTGTAAAAACAAAAAAAATTGAGACTTCAAAAAGGATTTTTTATAGTTTTACTCAAAGTAATTCTTCTTTCGTACCTAAATTAAACTCTGCTATCATCAGTAAATAAAAAAATTAAATGAAACTAATTATTAATAACCTTTCAAAAACCTATTCCAACGGACTTAAAGCTTTGGACAGTATCACGATGGAAATCAATAGTGGAATGTTTGGTTTGCTTGGCCCAAACGGAGCCGGTAAATCTTCATTGATGCGAACTATTGCTACATTACAGGAAGCGGATACAGGCACTATTATGTTAGGGGATATTGATGTAATCAAACAAAAAGATGCAGTACGTAAAGTGCTTGGTTATCTGCCGCAGGATTTTGGTTTTTATCCAAAGGTTTCTGCTTTTGATATGTTAGACCATTTTGCAGTTTTAAAAGGTATAGCTAATTCAAAAGAAAGAAAAGACGTATGTGATGCCTTACTTAATCAAACCAATTTATATGAAGCCCGAAAACGCAATCTTAGTGATTACTCCGGAGGTATGAGACAACGTTTTGGAATTGCACAAGCATTACTCGGTAATCCTAAATTAGTAATTGTTGATGAGCCAACAGCAGGCCTGGATCCAATGGAGCGTAATCGTTTTCATAATCTGCTGAGTGAAATAGGTTCAACTATTATTGTTATACTTTCTACCCATATTGTTGAAGATGTACGTAATCTGTGTTCCAATATGGTGATTATGAATCAGGGAAAAATTCTGCTTTCCGGAAAACCGGCTCAAACCATTGAAGATATGAATGGAAAAATATGGAGCAAGCTGATTGACAAAGAACAATTAACAGATCATAAAAACAATTTTAAAGTTATTTCAACAAAAGTGGTAGAAGGAAAAATACAAATACATGTGTTTCATCCAACACTGCCCGATTCTTCGTTTAATAGAGTTACTGCTGACCTTGAAGATGTTTATTTTGCAACGATAACCCAATAAGATATGAGATGTGAGTATTGAGATATGAGAAAAGCCATGTTTCAATACTTGCAGTAATCGTCATTAAACTATCACATATCTCAAACTAAATACTCACATCTAACATGTTTAAACAACTATTTCTTTTTGAACTCAAGCTTTGGTTTAAAAAACCAGCAACCTATATCTTCTTTTTGATTTTCTTTGGGCTTTCCATGCTCATTACTTCAGCAATAGCCGGATTGCTTGGCACTTCAAGTGTTGATAGTAACACTACCATCAATTCAGCAAATGCTATTGCCGATATTTTAAATGGTTTGAATACCGATATTATAGGCGCCATTATTTTAATCACTATTATTGCCCCTGCAGTGTATAAAGATTTTCAGTACAATATGCATCCACTGCTGTTTACAAAGCCTATAAGTAAACCAGGGTACTTATTCGGTAGGTTTACTGCCACTTTTCTGGTAGCTTTATTTGTGCTTTCAGGAAGTATATTAGGGCATATGGTTACTTGTATTTTTCATGGAATAGAAGCTGGCAGACTGGGGAATTTCAGCATTATAAATTACCTGCAACCTTTTATTTTATTTGTTGTTCCCAATACCTTGCTGATAGGAGCTATCTTTTTTTCTCTTGTTACCTTTTCACGTAACATGATTGCGGGTTACGTTGGTTGTGTTGCTTTGATATTAATCAAAAGTATTACATCTGCATTGCTTGGTGATATAGATAACCAAACGCTTGCTGCTATTATAGAGCCATTTGGCGAACAAGCTTTGAAAAAAATTACAAAATACTGGTCACCCGCTGAACAAAATACATTATTAATACCATTGGAAAATGAACTACTATACAATCGTTTATTGTGGCTGAGCATTGCAGGAGGTATTACAGCTCTTACCTATTTCCGCTTTAAGTTCAGCCAGTTTAATGAACCTGTTTTTTTATTCCGAAAAAAAAACAGGAAGGAATTTCTCTCTACCATATCCGCATCAGTTCATTCATTGGCAGATGTTCCTAAAGCAACTCAACTGTTTACAAACCGATTCAGTATATACCAGGCGTGGTACTCAGCTAAATTTGAATTTGGTAAAATTGTTAAAAGTATTTTCTTCCTGATTATTATTGCATTGAGTATTTTGAGTTTTGTCGCTGTCAGCTCCCAGCTAAACCTTATCTATGGTACATCAACCTATCCCGTTACCTACCAGATGCTTCAGATTGGTGGAGGCATTTTTCAGTTTTTTATGATTATTCTAATTGTATTTTATGCAGGTATTACTATCTGGCGTGAACGTGATGCCAAAATAGATGAGCTTATAGGGGTAAGTCCGGTTGCGCCATGGGTAAGCTTTGCCTCCAAACTAACAGCAATAGTTATGGTTCAGGTTACATTGCTGTTTGTTATTATGACTACCGGAGCGGTACTTCAAATGTATAATGGATATTATAAAATTGAATTATTACAATACATCAAAGAATTATTTGGTTTAAAGTTGATAAGCTTGACCTTAGTTTGTGTTATGGCTATGGCTATACAGGTGATTATAAACAATAAATATGTTGCCTATTTTGCGGCAGTATTAATTCTTATTGTATTGCCGATAGCATTTAATTTATTGGAGTGGAATAACCAGTTGATGCTATTTAACAGCAGCGGCCCACGCCTCCCATACTCCGATATGAATGGATACGGACACGGCATTTATCCTTTCCTTATTTTTAAAACCTATTGGATCGGCTTTGCACTCATTCTTATTGTGCTTTCCAACCTATTATGGGTACGCGGCAAAGAAAAAGGCTTCAAAACCCGTTTACATATTGCAAAGCCATTATTCAATATGAAAGCAAAAGTATTTATCTCATCAGGTTTACTTATTTTTCTGTTAAGCGGAGGATTTATTTATTACAACACCAGTATCCTTAATAAAAATATTTCTTCGAAAGAACAGGAAAAAATGCAGGCCGATTATGAAATAAAATATAAACAGTATTCCCGAACTCCTCAACCACGCATTGTTGCTGTCAATTGGAATGTTGATATTTTTCCCGAAAAACGGGGTGTTACAATGAATGGTTATTATATTATTAAAAATAAAACAAAACAACCAATAGATACTATACTAATAAATCTATATCCGGAAATAACTGATCCAGAATTAAAATTTGGTTTACCAGCAACTCTTTTTATAGATGACAAAGAAAACGGATTCCGGCTTTATCAACTTTCAACACCATTAAATCCGGGAGATTCAACACGTTTGGAAATGAAATTGAATTATTTTCCTAAGGGATTTAAAAATTCAGAAGCAGGAACAGCTATTGTATACAATGGTACTTTTTTTAACAGCCAGTTTGCTCCCGGCATAGGTTACCAGGCTGAAGGAGAACTAAGCGATGACTCCGCAAGAAAAAAATATGGGTTAAGAAAAAAGGAACGTATGGCCAATGTCAACGATTCCCTTGCACGTATGAATACATATATTAGCAATGATGCCGACTGGATAAACTTTGAATGTACCATAAGTACATCGAATAGCCAGATAGCTATTGCTCCGGGCTATCTTCAAAAAGAGTGGGAAAAAGATGGAAGGCGCTATTTCCATTATAAGATGGATTGCAAAATATTAAATTTTTATGCATTTCTTTCCGCGCGGTATGAAATAAAACGGGAGCAATGGGTTTCATCATCAAATCCCAGGCAGATAGTAGCTATTGAGATTTATTATAACAAAGGCCATGAATACAATCTTAACCGTATGATTAATAGTATAAAAAAATCATTGGATTATTATACGAAGAATTTTAGTTCATACCAGCATAAACAAGTGCGTATTATTGAGTTTCCACGATATGCTACTTTCGCGCAATCATTTCCGAATACAATACCATTCTCTGAAGGTATCGGTTTTATTGCTAAAATAGATGACACTAATCCAGAATCTATTGATTATCCTTTTTATGTAACAGCACATGAAGTTGCACATCAGTGGTGGGCACACCAGGTTATTGGCGCTAATGTTCAGGGTTCTACACTGATGGCGGAAACTATGTCGCAATATTCAGCATTGATGGTAATGGAAAAAGAGTTTGGTAAAAAAGCCATGAAGAAATTTTTAAAATATGAAATGAATCAATACCTGCAGGGACGGGCTCTGGAGGGAAAGAAAGAATGCCCGCTAATGCTTGTAGAGAACCAGCAGTACATACATTATAACAAAGGCAGCGTGGTGATGTATGCATTAAAAGATTATATAGGCGAAGATTCTTTAAATGCTGCTCTTGCAAAATACATCAGAAAGGTAGCCTACCAGGAGCCGCCATATACCAACTCTATTGAGTTTGTAAACTACCTGAAAGCCGCCACTCCTGACAGCTTAAAATATATAATTAATGATATGTTTGAAACTATTACTTTGTATGAAAACAAAACTACCGGTTGTTCTTATAGTAAAACCAAAGACGGTAAATACCTTGTGAAAATTACAGTGGAAAGCAAAAAGATGAAAGCGGATAGCATTGGAAAAATGAAAGATGTTGCTATTAACGATTGGATTGATATTGGCGTTTTTGGCAGCAAAGAAATAAATAGTGAAACAGAAGAAACAGAATTATATCTGCAAAAACATAAGATTAACAAGAATAAAATGGAATTTGAAATTATTGTGGATGAAGAGCCTGAAAAAGTTGGTATCGATCCATATAATAAATTAGTTGACCGCACACCGGATAATAATACGCGTTCAGCTAAAGAAGGAGTTAAAGAAAATGATGAACCGAAAGATGAAGGTGGAAGTGTAACAATTAAAGTAGGTGCTTAAAAAAAATTTTAAACTCTATTGCAATGAAAAAGTATTTGTTCATAGTCGCTCTATCACTGCTCACTTGCAGGTATTACTCTCAAACTAAAAACGACATAGCTACAACCATCCAAAAAACAATGCACAACCAGGAAATAGCCTGGAACAAAGGAGATATTGATGGTTTTATGTCTGCTTACTGGAACAGCGACAGTTTAAAGTTCATTGGCAAAAATGGAATCACATTCGGCTGGAAAAATACATTAGAAAATTATAAAAAAAATTATCCAGACCAAACTGCAATGGGTAAATTAAGTTTTTTGCTTATCAGTATTGAACCATTATCTGAAAATAGTTGTTATGTAATTGGCTCCTGGAGTCTGATAAAGAAAAAAGGAAATGTAAGTGGTTTTTATACGCTGCTTTGGAAAAAAATAAATGATACGTGGGTAATTGTTGCTGATCATACAAGTTGATCTGCGTTAATGTATAATTTTTACAACGTTTTCAAACATTACTTTTTTACGCCCAACAACTGGATATAACTGCTTGTTCTAATGTATTTAGACTTTATTACCTTCTTGAAGTCGCTAAGGGATTAGGAGTTGAAATAGAAGAACTGATAAATTTAAATGATAATTAATAATACCAATACAGTATCTGTAATACTATATAACCAATAACTCTAATAACTAATAACCGCAAACTATTGGACCTGCAGCTTATACCACTGCTTCCATACCTGGCAAGCTGGCCGTTGTACCATTTTTTCATCTATCAATCCGGTATCTTTCCACAATAACACCAACTCTTCTGTATAACCGAGCGCATAAAAAGTATTTAAGGCCGCATCATAATCATAAGCGCAAAACCAT
This sequence comes from Bacteroidota bacterium, assembly GCA_023251835.1. Classification (GTDB taxonomy): domain Bacteria; phylum Bacteroidota; class Bacteroidia; order 2-12-FULL-35-15; family 2-12-FULL-35-15; genus 2-12-FULL-35-15. The sequence continues at coordinate 22,778 of JAHEXZ010000021.1, forward strand.
ATAATAAATTTTGCATTATTTTTCTGACAAAAATCAAACAGATAATTTACATAATCTTTCTGCCATTGTAGTGTGCCCTCTTTATTTAAGGCTGTCACATTTAAATCTTCTGCAATATAACCTGTTTCAGCAACAGCGAAAGGCTTTGCTGAATTAATATCTACATAAGATTGAAAAAAGGCATCAGGAATAAGTGCCGGACTGCTTGATCCATAAACTGGTGAGCCAAAAGAAGAATAGGGATAAGCACTGATAGTAATCCAGTCGGTATAAGGCTCTAATTCTTTCGCATTTACAAGAAATCTGTTATCAGGCGAAACCATAAAACTAACAAAACAGGGGATATTGGGGAATGTCGCTTTCAATCGTGGGTATACCATTGACAGAAATTGTTTATACTCTCCAAACTCCTCTGCTGCCCAGCTTCCTAAATTACTTTCCACACCAAAATTAATGTAATCAGCTCCCAATTGATTTGCGAGATAAGTGATAAACTTTACATATGCAGTGACTACACTTGTATCATTAAAATGTTTTCCAGACCAATTATTTACATAGGTAGCATTTGGTGATTTACCATAATAGCCTGTACGCTCCTTACGGCTGATTTTAAGTGCAGCAACACTCAACAGTACTTTTTTAGAAGAATTTGTTTTTTGAATCCTGCGACTCAAATCATCCGTTAATTGCTGAGGCATCGGAAGGTCGTTGTATGCTTCTTCCCAAGGCACACCATCATCAAAATGGTGAGAAACCATATCGCAATTATCATTAATGAAATTATAAGCAAGATTGTATCCCTTTGTTGTAAAATCAGGTGGCCATGGCGTTACGCCCATATAAAAACTGCGGATTTGATTAGGTAATGATTCTTTTTTACAAGAACCAATAAACAAGACACCAACAAAACAGAACAACAACAGATATATTTTTTTCATTTGCGTAATTAATATTTTACTTCATTTTTAAATAATATGCAACTCCCAGATGTGGAGAAAATGAAATATTTAAAAAATTAGTTGGGCCAAAGGTCATTTTAGGTTTTGTTTCGACTATAATGCTTAACTGTTTCACATCTGCCAAAGGCACAAACTCAATTCCAAGAGGTAGCTGTATCCCGGGAATATAACTATCAAATGTAAGTCCTATCCCCGTGTAAACTTTTACTTTGTTCGTATTAACGAATCTGTAATTACGGTTAAATTCCAAAACAAAAAAAGGAAGGGCGCTAAATGTCATTCCTCCTTTGAAATCAGAGAACCATTTTTCAGTTAAATTGCTTCTATATCCAATTTGTTTTTGGAATGGATATATTGCAAAACCTTTAGTTATTTTTGATACTTCATTTTTTCGACTTACATATGAAGTGCTGTCTTGTGCATTTAATGACAGATAAATGATCATTAAAAGGGAAAAAGAGATAGATTTTAATTTCATTTTATATAAATTAATTGGTTACAAATTAAAAATAGAAAATTAATTGTTTAAGTGTAAAGTCAATCCGAATTTGATAAAAAAGCAACTACTCCAAAATGATCTTTTTAGTAACAAAACCTGTATTAAGTTTTATTTTAGTAATATACAAACCCGGAGAAAGTCCTCCATCTTGCAAAATATATTCCTGAACATTTAATCCCGAAATTTGTTTAAGCATTCTACCTGTCAAATCATACACTTCTATTTGTTGTATAGTACTTAGCCCTGATACTGAAAAATTAATAACAGAAGAAGAAGGATTCGGGAAAATATTAATAGTTTTAGTATTAAATTTTGTTGGCACTAACGTTTCAATATTAGCTGTTGCAAGCCCAATTTTTAGATTGGTTGCGCTTGTATCACTACTACCATGATACCACATTTCAAGTTCATTTCCAATTTGCAAAACACTTGGTGCAAAAGCATTAAAATAATCCCAACTGCCTGCTGGCCCCTTGGGAAGAACCGGGGCTAAGGAATCTATTTCCCAAGTTATTCCGTCATTTGACTTAGCCAGCCAGGTTTCATAATTATCGTTATCTTGTTTGGTTGCGCTAAACCAGATATAATATGTTGAATCTATTTTAAGTACAGCAATGTCGCTAATCTTTTTAAAAAAACTTGAAGTATCCGAATATATTACCGGTTCGGCATTTCTGTTCCAACTGATACCATCTGTAGAAGTTGCATAACCAATGCCCCATACCATTTGTCCACCCGCAGAATCAGGGCCTACTCCAAGGTACCACATTTTATAATCAGAACTCTCTTTTAGAACAACAGGCCCCCAAAGGCCCCATGAAGACCACCTATTTGTTATACTTGTCGTGTCAATAGTCAAGATTGGATTATTTAATGATTTTGTCCAATTTACCCCATCGCTCGATGTTGCTAAACCGATTTGAGCTCTTTGTTGGTTGTTATTGGAATCGACATAAGGATAACCGGAATAATACATGCAATATAATGAATCACTTATTTTTATCGTCCAGCAAGTTTCCGTGCCATAAGCATCCCAACTATAGGTTGAGCCATTCGAAAGAATTGGTGAACCAACACGTGCCCAATTTATTCCATCCGGAGAAGCCGCATAACCAATTCTTGGCCTTGCATGTGTATCTCCAGGAATAACACCGGCAGCAGTATACCACATTTTGTATAGGCTATCACTATTGTCGTATATAACGGCAGGGTCGGCTACCACCATATCAAAACCAGGGTTTGTCCTGCCGCTTAGTACCGGATTATTTACATATTTTGTCCAGTTGTATTGAGCAAAAGAATTAAAAATAGTAAGCCCAGCAACTGCCAGTGTAAAGAGATTTTTTTTCATTTTTTTATTTTTAATTATGATTTTATTTTGAATTACCCCTACATTCACAAAGAATCATTGATTAATCTTTCTGCGAATCGGGTTAGATTAAGGTTTCGGTTTCACTGATTATTGTACCGGTAATTTTAGCCATTGTTTCCAAACGTGATAACTTGGCCGCTGAACCAAGTTTTCATCAATCAGTCCGGTATCTTTCCAAAGGGCTGCCATTTCAGAAGTATTACCTCCTGCACTAAATGTGTTTATTGCTGCATCATAATCATAAGATGTCCACCAAACAATAAATTTTGCATGTTTTTTCTGACAAAAATCAAACAGGTAATTTACATAATCTTCCTGCCATTGCACAGTTCCTTCTTTTTTTAACCATGCCGTATTCACATCTTCTGCAATATAGCCTGTTTCAGCAACAGCAAATGGTTTTGATGAATTGATATCTATATATGACTGAAATAATCCGCTTGGTATAAGCGCAGGATTAGTTGAACCGTGAACAGGTGATCCTATATCAAAACAAGGATAGGCACTTATGGTAATCCAGTCTGAATACGGTTCTAACTGTTTTGCATTTGCTAAAAACTTCGGATCGGAAGAGGCAATAAAGCTAATGAAACAAGGGGTATTGGGGAATGCAACTTTTAATTTAGTATAAACCATTGAAAGAAATTGTTTGTATTCTTCAAAATCAGTTGCTTTCCAACCACCAATATTACTTTCAGGACTGAAATTAATAAAATCAGCATGCAATTGATTTGCCAGATAAATGACAAATTTAACATACGCATCCACTACGCTGCTGTCATTAAAATGTTTATTCGCCCAAGTATCAGCATACGTTGAAGTGCCATAATATCCGGCAAGTCCCATCCGGTCAGAAGTATTAAGTGCCCCTAAAGTTAAAAAAACCTTTTTATCGGAATTTGTTTTTTGTTTTCTTCTGTTGAGATCATCTATCAATGCCTGTGGCATTGGAAGATTATTATACGCTTCCTCCCATGGAATTCCCTGATCGAAATGATGAGATACCATATCACAATTATTGTTGATAAAGCTATAGACAAGATTGTATCCAGTTGTTGTAATGTCGGGAGGACAAGTTGTTACACCCAAATAAAAACTACGCGTATCATATTTCAAGTTCTCTTTTTTGCATGAATAAATAAATAAGACGATGATGGTGATAAAAAATAATAAAACGTAATTTTTTTTCATTTTTATTTTGTTTTTATTTTTACTGTTATTTCAACAAATTCAAATTAATATTAACCTATCATTTATATACTGAGCTCACCGAAACCTCATTCAGCCGAAGTATAATATTTAACTTATCATTTATAAATCAAGAAAATTGCAGGACGTTTATTTATAGCTGGCAACTGTTTTTTCCAGTCAGAAATAGTTTTTGTTTTAATGAACTCCGTTGGAAGCGTTATATCGCAAGCGATACAAAGTAATGTTTTTGCATCGCATGTTATTAACATATCTTCCAGTAAATGCATATTACGATAAGGCGTTTCTATAAATAATTGTGTTTGATTTTTTTGTTGAGCAGTTTTCTCAAGCTCCTTTATTTTTTTTATACGCTCGTTGCGTTCTTTTGGCAGATAACCACTGAAAGCAAAACTCTGACCATTAAAACCCGATGCAATCAATGCAAGTAGAATCGAAGAAGGGCCAACTAAAGGACAAACAGTAATATTTTTTTCGTGTGCTAATTTCACTACCTCTGCTCCGGGATCAGCAATACCAGGACAACCGGCTTCTGAAATAATTCCAATATTCTTTCCTTTTTCAATGGCATTAAGGTATGCTGAAATATTCTTTGTCTCCGTATGCTGATTTAGCGGATGCAAAATTATCTCCTGCAAAGGCTTCTGTATTCCTATCTTCTTCAAATAATGTCTCGCAGATTTTTCATTTTCAACAATGTATTCATCAATGGTATTGATTAACTGATTTACTTTAACAGGAATAACATCAGCCGTTTCAGCAGTATCGCCAAGTGTAGTGGGTATTAAATAAAGTGCTCCTTTATTTGCCATTTAAAATTTAAAATTATTTTTTCTCGCAAATACACAAAGGGCGCAAAGCCTTATTCACTCTGTACTGAGCGAATGAGTTTGCAATGGTTAGTGAGCTTGTCGAACTATTGCAAACTCATTCAGTCGAAGTATACTTAGCGTCTCTGCGCCTTTGCGAGAAATCATTTAAACACTAAGTTGCTTTATATGTATCGCGTTTGCAATCACATCACAAGCTTGTTCAAGCAATATAAATACATTTTCAAATCCCTGATCACCCCCAAAATAAGGATCTGGAACAGCCATATTTGAATTCGGATAAACACGATTCAAAATTAATTCTACTTTTTGTTTGTCATTCTTATTCCGTGCTAATGAAATAACATCAGCATAATTAGAACTATCCATTGCAAAAATAACATCAAACTTGTCAAAATCCTCAACTTGGAATTGCCGTGCTTTTAAAGCCGAAACATCAATACCATGCTTTAGTGCATTTGCAACAGTACGGCTATCAGGATGTTCACCAATATGATAATTAGCTGTTCCTGCAGAATCAATAGTAACTGTAAGATTTAACTTCTCAGCCTTATCACGCAGAATACCTTCAGCAAGAGGAGAACGGCAAATGTTCCCAAGACAAACCATTAAAACAGAGTTCATATAAGCTATATTTTATTCTTAACTTAATTTAACCGCTGAGTACGCAAAGTTCCAATAGCTACCTGGCCGCCAAGAGACGCAAAAATTTTTACTCTGCGGGCTCTTATTTTTTCTCAGCGGCCTTTGCGGTTCAATTCCATAAACACTATTAATAACAAATTAAGCAAAAAAAAACAGGAGCACGATTGTATTCCTGTTTCTTTTTAGGCATTTATAAAGTTTTATTGAATAGTAATCTTTTTATGTAATTCGTCAATATAAGATTTAAAACGTTTATCAGTATCAATTAAGTTGTTTACTGTACGGCAGGCATGAAGAACAGTTGCATGGTCTTTACCGCCCGAATGTAAACCGATAGTAGCAAGTGATGATTTTGTCATGCTCTTTGCAAAATACATCGCTATCTGACGAGCCTGTACCACTTCACGTTTGCGTGTTTTTGATTTCAATAATTCAATTGGCATATCAAAATAATCGCAAACTACTTTTTGTATATAATCTATAGAAACTTCGCGTGCAGTATTTTTTACAAATTTATCAATCATTTGCTTGGCAAGCTCAAGCGTAATCACTTTTCTGTTCATTGATGATTGTGCAAGCAATGAAATCAATGCCCCTTCCAATTCACGAACATTGGTAGTGATGCTGTATGCAAGATATTCAAGCACTTCTTTTGGCATGTCGATACCATCAGCGTATACTTTCTTTTCTAAAATAGCTACACGTGTTTCTAAATCAGGAGCCTGCAAATCAGCAGATAATCCCCACTTAAAACGAGAAAGCAAACGCTGTTCAAAGCCTTGTAATTCAACTGGAGCTTTATCAGCAGTTAATACAATTTGTTTTCCTGTTTGATGCAGGTGATTAAAGATGTGGAAAAATACATCCTGGGTTTTTTCTTTTCCTGCAAAATATTGAACATCATCAATCAACAAAACATCAATCATCTGGTAAAAATGAATGAAATCATTTTGATTGTTGTTACGAACAGAATCAATATATTGTTGAGTGAATTTTTCTGAAGATACATAAAGCACTGTTTTATTTGGAAATTCACTTTTTATCTGAATTCCAATAGCATGTGCTAAGTGGGTCTTACCTAAACCTACACCACCATATATTAATAATGGGTTAAATGCTGTACCACCAGGTTTATTGGAAACAGCAAAACCAGCAGAGCGGGCTAAACGGTTACAATCACCTTCTACCAAATTTTCAAAAGTATAATTTGGATTTAATTGTGATTCTACATTTACTTTTTTTAATCCGGGAATAATAAAAGGATTACGTATTGTATTCTGATTTAAATCAATCGGCATAGTTACCGAAGGATTTTTTGTTTCTTTTTTGCTGCTTGTGGGAACTTTAACTGTGTACGGTTTAGAAGCATTATTATAATTATTCTCCATTATAATACTGTACTCCAACCGACCAGTGCTGCCTAATTCTTTTTTTACTGTTTTCTTTAATAAAGTAATGTAGTGTTCTTCCAGCCATTCATAAAAAAACTGACTTGGAACCTGAATCGTCAAAACATTCGTACTTAACTTAATCGGCTTAATTGGTTCAAACCATGTTTTAAAACTTTGTGAACTAACATTGTCCCTAATAATACTTAGACAGCTTTCCCATACTTTTACGTAAGCTTTCTCTTTTTCCATTCTTTTTTATAGTAATTTTTTTAATGTGGTATGTTTATATTATGAAGTATATAACGGTTGTATATACTGTATTATCAACTATTGCGTTGTAAATATATAGAACTTTATTAAAGTAACAACATTTATTCACAAAAAAAAGTTTCTAAAAAAAATATTTTACTATTGACTTTTTAATTTTTTTTATAATGTACACATCTGCAACTTTTTTCATTAACTAAATCCTCAGCTATTAATTTCTTTATTTTTGTTCAACGTAAATATCAGCATACAAGTTGCAAACAATTTAAATATATGCATATATGCCTAAAAGTATTATTCTGCGCACCTTTCAGGAAACTACAAACAGATAAAGAACAACACATACATTATAATGAAATGAAAAAATAAAATTTTATTTCATTTTATTTTTTCTAAAGGGGATGCAATTATAAGAATTAAAACAATTACAAAAACAGATAAAAAGATTTTTATTTTTTTCTTGCATTTTTATTTCTCAGAATAAATATTAATTGTAATTTAAAACGGTATAAATTATTTTCATTTCTTATGTATATATCTGAAACAACAGTAAGAGTACGGTATGCAGAAACTGACAGAATGGGTTATGTGTACTATGGTAATTACACACAATATTATGAAATAGGAAGAGTGGAAGCACTGCGTCAATTAGGTACCAGTTATAAAGAAATGGAGGACAATGGTATTATGCTGCCTGTATATACCTGTAGTATCAAATACATAAAACCTGCTTTATACGATGATCTTCTTGTAATTAAAACAATTATAAGAAAGTTACCTACGGTAAAGATTTCTTTTGATTATGAAATATACAATCAGAAAAATGAATTGCTGAATACTGCAAATACATTATTGGTATTTATCAATGTCAAAACCCATAAACCCTGTCCTGCACCGGATGCATTTCTAGAAAAAATTAAAAATTTTTTCTAGAATTACGGGCAAATAACCTTCGCAGGTTTAACTATAGCATATTCCCATCCTTCATCACCAGCTTTCTGTCGGCCATGCTGGCAAGCTCTTCGTTGTGTGTAACAATCACAAACGTTTGATTAAATTTTTTGCGAAGTGTAAAAAATAACTGATGTAATTCTTTTGCAGTAGCTGAATCAAGGTTTCCGGAAGGCTCATCTGCCAGTATAATAGCCGGACTATTAATCAATGCTCTTGCAACAGCAACACGCTGCTGTTCACCCCCAGAAAGCTCACCGGGTTTGTGATACATACGTTCTGTTAAACCTAAAAAAGCAATCAGATCTTTTGCCCTTTCTTCCGCAGCCGGTTTAGAAGTGCCGGCTATGAATGCAGGAAGACAAATATTTTCAAGTGCTGTAAACTCGGGTAATAGATGGTGAAACTGGAATACAAAACCTATATTCTTATTTCTGAATTCCGATAGTTTCTTATCACTCAAAGTTGCAATATTTACACCTTTAATTTCCAACGTACCGCTATTGGCCCTGTCCAATGTACCTATAATATGGAGTAATGTTGTTTTACCTGCACCCGATGCACCTACAATAGATATTACTTCACCTTGATCAATAGTGATATTAACCCCCTTTAGTACATGCAGCAAACCATACGATTTATTAATGTTTATTGCCTTGACCATAACACCCATAAATTATCATTCAAAAGTTAAAGTTAACAGAAATAATCTACGAGCATAAGAAAATATGAGTATCTACTCAAAATATAGCTGACTATATTATCCGAATATTGGTTACGGGAAAACCAAGTTAACAAATAATTTTTTTGAAACTAAACTAAAAGCGACAGCAACTACCCGAAACTGGAAAACAACAAATGAGTTACTCAACATTATGAAAACGTATTAATTGCATTGTTAATACAAATAGAATACTATACATTTGTTATCAATAATATAGAAACAGCAATCACATTTCAAATGAATGCATTTTTAAAGATAAAGTATTTATTTTGTATTGTATTCTTTTCATTATGTATTCTTAACATTGTAGCACAACCGCTCTCTGCCGATGCAGGCCCCGACCAAACTGTATGTCCAGAAAGCAGTGTTATTTTAGGTGGTTCTCCGTCTGCTACAGGGGGCTTACCACCCTATACGTATTCATGGTCCCCTTCTGCCGGGTTATCAAGCACTTCCGTTTCTAACCCTTCTGCCACCCCTGCTGATGCCACATCCTATACACTCACAGTAACTGATGATACAGGTGCAGTACAGGTAGCCGTAGTAAATATAACCATGGCTTACATCTTTTATGTGAATGCCGGTGCACCAATAGCACTATGTTTAGACGAATCCGGTACTATTGGAGGAACTAACAATATTACAGGCCAGGGAGTAACTTATTCATGGTCGCCTTCAACAGGTTTAAATGATACTACTTTACCCCAACCAACTGCTCAGCCTGAAGAAACAACCGTATATACATTAACATCAACCATTCCTGGCTGTCCTGCTAAAATTGATTCTGTAACAGTAACCGTTATGCCACCACCTCCCATCTTTGCAGGAAACGATATAACTATCAAAGAAGGCGAAAGAGCCACACTGCATGCATCTGGCGGATATAATTACATGTGGAGCGGAGGGGGCGGACTTACCTACCCTAATACTGCTGACCCTGATGCAGAACCTGTTATCACCGCTATCTACTTTTTATATGGAACCGATGCTGCCAATAGATGTTTTGCATACGATACAATTACAGTATATGTAGAGCCAAGCGATGATGTTGTTTTTTATAATACATTTACTCCAAATGAGGATGGGAATAATGATACCTGGTACATTGGCAATATTCATAAATATCCAAACAACAGGCTGGAAATATATAACCGTAATGGTAAATTAATTTATAAAGCCAACGGATATAATAACTCATGGGATGGCAAAACATACCTGGGAGAGTACCTGCCGGCTGCTACTTATTTTTATATAATGAGACTCGATATAGGTGCAGAAACCTATCATGGTACTGTAACCATTGTCAAATAATTAATACACACATCATTTGAAAAAAATAATACTCATATTAGTTCTGCTGCTCTCTATCTGCTTCATACCTCCTATGCATTTGCATGCCCAGCAATTACCCTACTATACACAATTTACAAGTAATATTTTTATGCTTAATCCGGCTGTTTCAGGTACTAAAGGAGAAGTTAATGCATGTATCAATTACAGGATGCAATGGATTGGTTATGACGATGCCCCACGAACAGCCAGTGCCAGCATACACGCCCGGCTTTTAGAAGGGAAAATGGGACTGGGAGCTCATGTATTGCAGGATAATGTAGGCCCTTCACAACAAACAAACCTGGGAGGCAGCTATGCTTTTCATCTTCAATTTCCGGATTGTGAACTATCTGCCGGCTTTGCAGGGAACTATACCAGGTACACATTAATCGGTTCACAAATGACATTACACAACACGCAGGACCCGGCAATTAACCAAATGGTTACCAACACCACCGCAGTAACGGATGCTCATGTTGGTATCTATCTTTATAACGACCGTTTTCATATTGGTGCCAGCGCTATGCATGCACTGAAATCAGAAGCTAAATTTTACAAAGGCGATAGTATAAAAGACGGCACTATCAAATACATTACCCATTTTTATTCCAGTTTGGGTTATAACTATTCTATGCATCCTGACTATATCTATGAAAACACATTCTTTGTAAATTATATAAAAGGCATACCTATAATGGTTGATTATACGTTACGCCTTCATTACAAACAAAAATTTATGACCGGCATTTCAATACGGTTGAGAGATGCAATAGCTATACATGCCGGTGTAACCTTCCTCGATAACTTCCAGGTAAGTTATTCATACGACATCCTGATAAACCGACTCCGCAACTATAGTAGCGGCTCACATGAAATAATGATCAAATACAACTTTAACAGGCAGGCAAATGATAGAAATGGCCCTAAAGTGAACAAATTTGCCCGCCAGAAATACAACATATTCTAATTTCCCAATAGCCACTCTGGCAGGATTTTTGCCAATTCATCAGCATGATTAAAAAAATCTTATTCTTCCTTATCCTTCTTTTGCGCTTAAAACCGGCACTTTCCCAAGCCTTACCAGATCTTATTCCTTACCGTGAAGGCCAAAAATGGGGTTATTGTGATTCAACAGGCAAAGTAATAATTATACCGGCATACGATGCAGCACACCTTTTCCATGGCGAATTTGCCATTGTTATGCTTGGGTATAAATATGGCCTTATAAACCGTAAGGGTGATGAAGTAATAAAACCACAATACAAATACATGCACAGGGAAAAAAACTATTACGTTGTGCAGCCCAATGAGGAAAAACGATATTATATCAACGAAAAAAATGAACGCGTTGATGATTTTGATGACCCCATTTACCAAAAAATTAAAACTACTCTTAACCGCAGGTACGGGCGCAATGTAAAAAATGTGGTACGCTTGCATAAGAATTATTACCAGGCTACGTATGATACTTCATATATAGCATTGGAACAATTTGGTTACCACCATTATACCAAAGACGTTACTGAGTCGCTTTATTTCTTATGCAACGAAAAGGGGGATATGCTGAGTGTACCTTCTTTTGGTAATATACGAATGTTATGTCCTGAAATGTATTATGTGGGCTATGTGGGCTACGAAGAAGACGCGCGCATATTAAATGCCAAAGGCATTGTTATAAACAAAATAAAAGCTATGAGCACTATTGAATGCGGGGTATACCGTTTTAATACCGACAAGGGTTGGTATATAGTTGACAGTGCCGACTGTAAACTATATACCTGCGCAAACAATATACTTGAGTTAGGCCCGTATAAAAATAATTATGCCCATGCCACACTAAACACAACAGGTAAATCTGAACAGGTACTGGTTGACACCAAAGCAAAACCATTTACTAAACCTCACCATTATCTTGGCGATTACAGCGAAGGATTATGCCTATTCCAGGAGCAAAATGTACTGTGTGGTTATATTGATGAAAAAGGAAATGAAATAATTCCGGCAACCTATACCCGTGCCTATGATTTTAAGGAAGGTCTGGCACTGGTTGAAGTGAAAGGTGATTTCTATTACATTGATAAGACGGGAAAGAAAGTGCTGGAAGTACCATTTAAATATGAAAGAAGCATTCAAAAATCCGATCGCGCTGGCAGGATGAATATCAGTGATCGTGATTTTTACGGATTTTCAAACGGCCTTGCACTTTTTGAAAAAGAGGGTAAATACGGTTATATAAATAAAGAGGGAAAAGAAGTGTTACCCGCTGAATACGCCTATGCCGAACCATTTTTAAATGGAGTGGCCATTATTTATTTACCAAGCGACAGTATAAAAGGATTGTTTACCCATTATGCCATTGATGCGCAGGGAAAAAAACTCCATCATTTTGGATATTTATACGATGCACAAACAATTACACAATACGCCATGGGATTTAACCAGTCAGCTACAATGAAAACAAAAAAATGGCGTGCCTTCTATGACCAGAATAACTGGACACTTTTTGACAATACCGGAAAAAAAATTACCGGACATAAAATCAATTCGGTTTACAATGAAAATATAAGTGATGGCCGGTTGATAAAAGTTTATTTAACAGGCACAAATAATGTGGGCTATATAAGTGTTGAAGGAAAGTTTTTTTTCAAAGATTGAAATTAATTCATAAACACGTGCAACTTTATCGGCCTCAATCTCATCTGCTTTTGAAGTTTGTTTAACATATTTTTACATTACCTTTACCATTACTGAAAAGCAACCCATTATTACCATGAGAAATTTACTTTTTGCTGCCGCCTTTGTGTTACTTGTTCATAATATAAGCGCTCAGGCTAAAAACTATGACCTGCGCCTACTCTCTAAATTTTCAGAAAAAGAACTAAAGGAAATGCAATACCAAAATCCTGAAACACTCTCCTACTGGAACTTTTATGTAGCCAATGCCTTCCAGGTTGTAGATTTACCAAATGAAAAATCAAATGCACATGAGATTAAAGGAAACGTACAAATACAAAATATAAACCTTATCAATATTTTCGACCTTCATTATTTACCTTTAGCAAAAGACTATCAATATTATCGTATTGAAGGAACAAATAAACTATTAGTGATCCTTTCCGAAGAACAGATAAAAGAAAAATTTGAAAAAACCTCTAAATAATTCAGAGAATGAAAATCCGTTCAATATTGTCATTATTATTTCTGACAACAACAATCCTGCTTTGCAACGCTCAAATTTTAATAACAGACCCGGACAACGGCCAATCTAATCCTATCAATTGCTCCTTGTTTAATGATGGTTCTGTACAAAACTTTTTTGATTCCGGTAATGCAGGAGCAGATTATAGTAACAATGAAAATGAAGTAATTACCATTTGTCCCGACTTAACTAACGGATACAAAATATCGGTTGCTTTTGCCATAAATATTGGCTTTTCATGGAATGTTGATGCAACAGATACGCTTTATGTATATGATGGCACTTCTACATCTGCTCCATTAATAGGAGCTTACAACAGCGTTACCAACCCTAATGGTTTTAATATGACTGCAGGCTGGGCAAATACCAGCGGTTGCCTGACTTTTAAATTTGTATCCAATGCTGCTACAACAGCAACAGGCTGGGCTGCCAACATTTCCTGTAGCAACCCTCCCCAACCTTTTCAACCCCATATTCAGGCATTTTTAAATGGTTCCGGGCCCAACATCTTAAACCCTACCGATACAGGCTATGTAGACATTTGTTTTGAAGACTCCATCCTGTTTGTTGCAACGGGTACTTACCCTTATGCACCCATACCACCTGCTACAACCCCGGGGTACCCGCAAACCGATGATAACTGCTCTTATCAATGGAATATCAGTGATGGTTCTACTTCCAGCAATGATTCTGTATGGTTTAAACCACCTAACAGAGCCGGGTACTTAGTAACATTAAGAATGACAGACCCGGTTAGCTTAATTGAACTAATACGATGCAAAGTAAGAGTGTCAACCATACCAAGCTTTGCTTCAATGGCAGGAGCATTGGATAATACCATTTGTCTGGGTGCGACTACAACAATAATAGGTGGCGCTACAAATACAGATACTGTTGGTGTAGACGAAACACAGGGTTCATTTGAAATAGGAGGAGTATTTGCCGGCCTCACCTACCTGCCTGATGGATCCGGAGTTGATTATACTACAAGCATTGCAATAAGTGACTTTCTGCCAGGCCAAACCATTACCAGTGCTTCAGATATAGATCAGATGTGTATCACCATGGAACATTCCTATTTAGGTGACCTGGAAATGGTGCTCACCTGTCCTAATGGAACACAAACCACTATTTTTAATTCATACAGTGGTGACGGGCTTGTGACAGGAGGCTTTGGAGGAGGAGGTACATTTTTAGGCCAGGCTGATGATAATGGCAATGGAACACCTGGTATTGGATGGGAATATTGCTTTGCAGATAATGCCACCTGGGGAACATTTGCAACTGAATATGCAGCCAGCAATTTTACTAATGTAACAAATCCATCTGTCGGACAAGCTATGGCTGCAGGAACATACAAACCTGAACAAAATTTTTCCAATTTCATAGGATGTCCCATAAATGGCAATTGGACAATAACTGTCAGAGATAATCAAGGCATTGACGATGGATATATCTTTGAATGGGGTATTTTCTTTAACCCGGATGTTAATCCCAATACCGAATATTACACACCCCTAATTGTTTCAGAAAACTGGCAGGCAGATTCTACCATCATTTCAGGGCAGAATGATACAGCAATAGTAGTAAAACCTATAGCAATAGGACCTCATTCATATACCTATTCCGTTACTGATAATTTTGGCTGTACTTATGATACAACGGTAACCATACAGGTAATAGGTCTTACAGGTTCTTTCACAACAGATCAGACATGTGACTGGGCATACCAGATGACCGGAGTAAATGCACCGGGAACAGTAAGCTGGGCCGTTATCAGCCAACCAACAGGCTCAACTATTACCTGGGGCCCAAACTCAACCTCATTTAACCCTTTGATTACCGTTAACAAAATTGGTGATTACCAATTTACCATTACTGATAATATCTGCAGCCTTACGGATACATATACTATTCATTATATGGATGACCCACACCCGGAAATAAATGATACTTCACTTTGTACGAATACTTCTCTAACCCTAAAAGTTACAGGTAGCGGGTTCGGAGCAAGTTATTTGTGGAATACCGGCTCTTTAGATTCATTAATACAACCGGTAGCAAGCGGCACATATTATGTTGCTGTCACAAACACTTGTGCTACAGTAACCGATTCCGCAGAGGTTGAATTCTTTTCCTGCGATTTAAAAATTCCTAATGTAATTACACCCAATAGCAAAGGCGATGCTGTAAATGAATTTTTCTACTTGAAAAATCTGGAATTTTATCCTAATACATCCTTAACAATATACAACCGGTGGGGATTAAAATTATTTGAAACAACCAACTATCAAAATGACTGGACCGGTAGTAAATATCCGGATGGCGTTTATTATTATATTCTCACCACCTCAAAGCTGCCAGAACCACAATATGGCTTTTTCCAAATATTGAGATAAGAGAGGGAAATGTGTTTAAAATAAAACCAAAGTTAAAATCTAAACTTTATTTGTGCTTTAATTTCTGATTTGGTATTACCCTGAATTTCTGTTAAGGAGCCTTCGCTTATTATATTTTTATTATCGTAAAATGTTTGTGAATAACGAACCCATATTTCTATTCTCTTTGTAAGATTATAGTCAAGCAACAGGTAAAAACGTGAACCACGATAATAATTTGATAAAATTGAATATACCCCTGGTATTTCACTTTCATAGGCATATATGCGGGAATCATAGGTGTCTGTTTGAAAGATTGCATAACGCAAGGTTACAGAAAGCGGACTGCCCATCTTATTATAAATAAAATCCTGGTAAGCTAAGTATCCTTTTTGAGTTTTATTATCATCAACCTTATAGTCAACCAACTCAATCCTGTTTTTCAATTTAACGGATGGTAAAATAGTATACCCAATATTAAACCGGTAATTGGTTTGTTTTGCAGGCACTAAGAAATCGATAACTGCATCCACATCAGAAGTATTTTTTTGATAGTTGCGTTCACGGATACGGAAATACATATCCAGTTTTTTGGAAGGCGTATAATTCAATTGTGCAAGATAATCTGCTCCATATGATAATGGCACATTGGCCTGATACCTCATCCATGGAAATTCAAACCGGTCACAGTATGCGGTAAGGGTAACTGTATTTACAGGTTGAGCTACTATTCCAATATAGGTACCTTTCTCATTAGATGCTGTAGAGTTTTCAGCAAATCCATTGCTGATTAAATTCTGATAATTACGATCATAATTACGATATAAAACGGTAAACGACAATCGAGGGTCAAGACTTACCAATACTCCGTTTATAAAAGCTTTTCCTCCATTTTTGGCGACAGCTCCTTCGCCAAAAAAGTTAAAATTCCTAAACACATAATTATAATCAATACCAACGTTCAGGTTTTGAGTTGATGAAAATTCAAACTGGTTGTAATAAGATAAATCACGGTTAAAATTTTTATCCAACTGATAACTAAGCACAGTAGCTCCTATATTTAAACGGCTTCCCTGATAGGAGATATTTCCTCCCATTATAGTTTGTGTAATTGCATGCCTGTCAGCTATTTCAGAAGGAGTGGTATGATACCCCGTTTCCTGTAATGCGGATATGGCAGCCACCTCACCATTTACCAAAGTATCTGTAATGTTGGCATCCACCATTTTTCGTGAGTAAAACGCAGTAGCTTCAACTCTTTTCATAAGATTTACAGTAACAGCTGTTCCACGTAAAAACCTGTTTTCATTAACAGAAGTATAAGGTTTTATTCCTAATGCGTATTTTTTGCTACTATATATATTAGCACTTTTAGTAAATGCAAAAGCGCTCCATGCTACTAAACCTTGTCCAAAGGTGGCCTGGTAATCACCAATAACAAAGGCCTTTATAAAACGTACATTTTTGATGCAAAAATGGGCAGAGTAGAAATCGAAGCCATTCCCCTGGTTTCCTTTTAAGGAGTTGCTATACCAGTCGTATTTGAATTTTTGATTTTGCTTTAACAACAGCTCCCCGGGGTCTTTTTCGGCAGTTATTCCCCAGCTTACGTTGGTTCCATACGTAAATCTATAACGGGCATACAATCTATCAGGGCTGCCAATATACCTTGAATTAGGACTATTGGCTATTCCGATACTATCAATTGGTGCAAAACCTGTTTGTTTTTCAAGCACCCTGGCATAGCGCAATACTACTGAGTTCTGGCCATTACGGAACATTTCATTGATTCCAAAATGAGCTGCATTAAAGTTATCTGTTACTTGTACATAGGGCAGTATTTTTTTTATCGTTTGCAAATCCCACCCATCTATTCCCTGCAATTCATAAATTGTAATGAGGTCACCATTTTTTTCAATATGTCCGAGAAGATTATTAATCTGTATATCATTTAGGAATATCAACTGTTGTAACTCATCTTTGTTGGTTCTGTTAAGATTTATGGGATGTTCTTTATAATATAACATGCCTTCGAGCAAATTAGTATAATCCACATCTTCACTTCCCACATTTTCTGCAACATTTTCAAGCAACTGCTGAACATCACTATCATCCGTTTTTATTGGTAAGTCCTGAGCAGTTACTGTATTGTCAATAAAAAAAAGTGTGGAAAACAGAAGATATAAATGGACATATTTGCTCCAATATTTTTTACAATCGTTAAACAAAATGTAACTTGTTTTAATCATTTTAATGGCAAAGGACGTAATCTATTTTTTACTCCGTTTCTTCTCCTGGATCTTTAGTTTTTTTCTTAGAGGTATCTACTTTACCAAAAACATACAATAAGCCAAACTGCGGGCTGATTCCAAGCACCTGATGGTAATTAGCAGAAACATCAATTTTTAAATTTTTAAGATTTAATCCAAAACCAAATGAAGTTAAATTAGGATTAGTGCTCACGCCTGCACGCAGATAAAATTCTTTTACAGCCTTATATTCAATACCTGCTTTAAATATTGACTTCTTAGACATGTCTTTTTCATTTTCAATAGCAAGAGTTACTTTATTGGAAAAATTATAATCAGCGCCTAAGCGGATAATGGTTGGAATACGCTCATTATTATAATCTACCAGCTTTGCATGTGTGGGGTTAAATACATGAGCTCCAATTGTTAGTCCTTTGAGTGGTTTTGATTGTATGCCCAGCTCCGCTGCAAGTACACCTTTACTTCCATAGCCTTCAGCAATTTTGGTGGTTAAATAATCCATTGCAACACCTATAGAAAGTTTTTTTCCAAAGGCTTTTGCAAATGAAAAACTATACTTATTTTCATTATAGGAAGAATAGCCAAAATTAGAAACACATAAACCAAATGCTCCTGCTTTGACAGGGACCGCGATGACTACGCTTTTTAAGCCTAATTCCTTTATCAGAAAACGGTTTTCATAGTATACGCCTGCGGAAATATTGTTTAGAAAACCCAATCCAGCCTGATTATGATGAGCACTCCATACATCATTTAATGATACAGATGCATTGCCCATAGCAGCAGAACGTGCACCCACAGGAAAATTTTCGTTTCCTGCTTTAGCAAACGTAACAACATAAAACGAAAGAATAAAAAAGTATATTTTTTTCATACTGCACTGACTCACGATTTTTTTAGTTTGTCTTATATTCAAACTTAACAGCAGCAAGCTCCTGGTTTGCTTTTAAGATTTTGCTTTTAAGATTTTGTTTATACTCTATTATTTTTTTTAAAAGTGCTTCATCACCTGCTGCTAATATTTGCACAGCAAGTATTCCGGCATTTTGTCCACCATCCAGGGTAACCGTTGCAACCGGAATACCCGGAGGCATTTGCAGGATAGACAATATAGAGTCCCAACCATCAATAGAGATTGATGAACGGCAAGGCACACCAATTACAGGCAGTGGAGTAAACGCAGCAACCACACCAGGCAAATGAGCGGCTCCACCAGCACCGGCAATAATTACCTGAATACCTTTGGTATGGGCATTTTTCGCAAATTCAGCCACCTGCTCCGGAACGCGATGAGCACTTAATGCATTTATTTCAAAAGGAATTTTAAACTCATTTAAAATTTTTGCGGCTTCCTGCATAACGGGCATATCTGATGTGCTGCCCATAATAATACTCACTTTAGGTGTCATAATCTGATAACAGGAATTTTAATGCGTAAAATTCAATTTTTAAATCCACTGAAAGTGTCAAAAATAGTTTTTTATACTGAAACTTAACAGTTTTTTCAAAAGAAAAAACTGTTAAGTTTCAGTTATGCCACAATGGCCGGCATTCTTTTTCGAAATCAAATTGTTTTAACCAATCCCGATACGCTTCGCTATGGGTGAGGAAATCCATTTGCGACTTTTGGGTGTATAGCTAAAACATTACAAAAGAGTGCTTTCATTTCAAAAGACTTGTAAATTTGTAAATTATTTGATTGCTTTAATTCTTTCAGGATAAAAATATCTATCGCTTGTCGGATTGGAATAATAGAAAGTTGAAAAACAGTATGGAAAACCAAAGCTTTATGAAAATAACTGATAAAATAATTTTGGGAGTTGACCCGGGCACTACTATTATGGGCTATGGACTTATTCATATCAAAGGCATAAAAATGGAACTGATAGTAATGGGGGTATTACGTCTTGAGAAAGTAGAAAACCATGCATTAAAACTTCAAAAGATTTACAACCGGGTGATTGCATTGATTGATGAGTATAAACCGGATGAATTGGCTATTGAAGCACCTTTTTTCGGAAAAAATGTACAATCAATGCTTAAATTAGGTAGAGCACAAGGGGTTGCCATCGCAGGTGCTTTATCAAGAGATATTCCTATACAGGAATACTCACCTAAAAAGATAAAACAATCCATAACAGGCAATGGAAATGCATCTAAAGAACAAGTTTCTGCTATGCTAAAAACACTATTAAATTTTAAGGAATCGCCTGAATTTCTTGATGCTACAGATGGTTTAGCAGCAGCAGTATGTCATCACTTTCAGGCAAAAAAAAGTACTTCACAGAAATCTTATACCGGTTGGAAAGCTTTCTTAGCAGAAAATCCGGAAAAAAGAATATAGGATAAGATATTCCTATAGACAAATAATTCTTATAAAGGAAATTTTGAACGAATTCTTTCAGCCACCTGAGCTAATTCATCCTGTGGCAGTTGTAACTTAGGCTGAGTAAAATTAAGATCATTAGCTGTATTCATGGGTACCAGGTGAATGTGCGCATGAGGTACTTCGAGACCTATTACTGCTACCCCTATCCGTTTACAAGATATTGCAGCTTTTTGAGCTTTTGCTACCTGTTTAGAAAATACCATCATTTCTCCTAAATCGGTGTCAGAAATATCAAAAAAATAATCCGTTTCTATTTTAGGAATAACTAATATATGGCCCCGAACAAGTGGAAAAACATCTAAAAAAGCCAGGAATTTATCATTTTCCAGGATTTTATGACAGGGAATTTCGCCATTCACTATTCTTGTGAAAATACTTGCCATTGCGGTTGGATTATTGGGAGATTAAAATCAACGTGTTATTTCAATAACTTCAAACTTAATTGTACCGGAAGGAACCACTATATCTGCTTTATCTCCTACTTTTTTACCCAATAATCCTTTTCCGATAGGAGAATCTACAGATATTTTATTTGCTTTCATATCCGCCTCATTCTGAGCTACAAGCGTATAAGTCATAATAGCACCATTAGCTATATTTTTTATCTTCACTTTTGATAAGATAAGCGCCTTTGATATATCTAATATTGATTCGTCAATGAGCCGTGCATTGCTAACGATTTCTTCCAGTTTGGATATTTTTAATTCCAATAAGCCCTGTGCTTCTTTTGCGGCATCATATTCGGCATTTTCAGATAAATCGCCTTTATCGCGTGCTTCAGCTATTTGTTTTGAGATATATGAACGTTCATGGGTTTTTAACTGATGTAACTCTTTTTTCAATTTTTTCAACCCATCTTCTGTAAAATACGATATCTGTGACATGTTAATCTAATCTATATTTAATTTTATTTGACTCTTATTGAAAACAAAAGAGAATCCTTCTTTTCAGAAGAACTCTCTTTTACAAATACAAATATACAAAAAATCCGGGTATTAATAAACTTAGTAAAATTATAAGTTAATTCTGGCCCCGATAGCATGTGTTCCATTAAATGGGTTTGTTGCCTGGTAAGAATAATCCAATGCAAATGTAGATTTATTTTTACCAAAAGGCATTTCAAATGTAAAACCGGCACTTGGACCAGTATACGCTGAAGTTCTGTTTTCCACGTTCATTATTCCTTTTTCGTATAAATAACCGGCACGCACCATCAACATATTTTTCCAGGCATATTCTACACCTAATTTAAACTGGTCTCTTGCAAATGAATTGGATGTAAACGCTGCCATAGCGGTAAGCCTCTGAGTCTTATTATAGGCACTGTCTTTTTTTACATAAAAATCATAACCAACACCTATATTAAGCAAAGATGGCAATTCATATTCTGCAGCGCGTTGTTGCACAGTCATTGTGTTATTTTGTGTGCTTGACGGAACAGGAGTTTTAAAGGACAAACCATCACCGGTGTATCTCATTCTTGGGCCAATATTTTTTAATGCAATACCAAATTTTATTTGTTCATGCTTCCCCGTAACATACTGTATGCCAGCATCTAACGCAACTCCTCTGGCACTTACATTGGAGGTTTTTTCAGTAATTATTTTAACAGCTAATCCTGCATAAATATTATCAGAAAATACTTTTGCATAAGATAAACCGATATTTAAAAACTGAGGAGAATAGGTACCTAAACCACCTTCAGGCTGTTCCACGGTGGTGACGTCAATATCGCCAAAGTCCATTGCCATTATTGCTAATCCTAAAGTTCCTGTTTCTCCCACACGTTGAGTAAGGCCAAATGCATTGATACCAATCCCTGTACCTTTTAACCATTGTGTATGAGCAAATAACAACTCTGTTTTTTGAGTGAAAGCAGTACCTGCAACATTGCTATACATAGCTTCCAAACCTCTTATTCCTGCCACATTTGAGCCAGCCCAGCCCGAACTTCTTGCCCAGGGATTAATAAGCAATTCACTTGCACCTGCCTGCCCGGCACGATCGGGGTTACCGGCAAAAGCCACCCCTCCCCCAGCCCCTCTCCACAAGAGAGGGGAGAAAATTGTTACTGCTGAAAGGATGATTAGTTTTTTCTTCATATACTTCATACGCTTCATCTTTTATCTTTATTTGGTTTCGCCTCCTTCCTACTGAAGGAGATTAAGAGGTAAAATAATTAATATGCTTCTAAGTCTAAAGGACGCATTACAGCAAACCATTTTAACACTTTTTCACCCACATTTGGTACATCAACATGGATTAGATACATACCGCTGGCAACAGGAATACGCGCCTCGTTTTTCATATCCCAGTCAAGCGATGATTTTGCATCGTTGTCCGCTTTCTTTAGTTTCCTTACTACAGTACCATTCAATGTATATATTGTAACAGTACAGTTACGAGGCAGGTTGGTTATTTTTACTATATTATCAGCAGTTTTTTGTTCGTATGCAGAATAGGAGTAATAAGGATTAGGAACAATATTAATCAAACTAAGTGCATCTTCAGCTGCTGTTGCATTTTCTTTAACGGCAGCTATATCAGAGGTACTGAACTCATACATTGGGTCGGCATCATTAACAGTAGATAATACCGATGCTGAATTTATAGATGCAGTCCAGGTAGAGTTGGCAGCAACAAAAGTAGTTCCAGTAGAACGGCTTACTGAGTTATGTGTAACAGGCCCATTTTCTACAAAGTAAGTTTGTCCTGCAACCAAGTCCCCTGAAGCAACAGGATCACCTGTTCCATATTTTTCATAGGCTTTGGTAACTCTCAGGCGTATTTTAACATCTGTTTCCATTAAGCCATGTCCATCTTTTAACAATGGTATATTTACCCACATGGCATCAGCAAATACATTACGTTTATAGCCATCACTTGTAGCACCTGAAGTAGCAGCAGCCGCTGCCAGTAAATCGTGCATGGTTTTACCGGCATCATAACGAGGTATATTCTTTAATCCGTTACCCATTAATGCATCACTGGAATAAGTAGCATCCCCATTGTGTCCGAATACATAAATGTAGTGTTTACCACCAAAAAGTATGTTCTGCTCAGATGGAGTAAAAACATTACCTTTGGCACTTGTTCCAACATTGGCTGTGGGGTTCCATTTCATGTCGGAACCATTTTCAGAAGTCAACCAGGAATCTTCACCAAAAGCCATATTCAATCGTTCACCTGTTTCAAGGTTAATAGCGTAGCCCGGAAACCATCCCATACCTGTTTCACCATTATAATTAGGGTCATCAGCATTGGAGCTTGTTCCACTGCCAACAGTAGCAGCATTTCCGTTTTTATCCACTGATTGGGAAGCACGCAGGTGTAATTTTTTAACACCACCAACAGCCAAAGCCGTTTGCTCCTGCAATTCTAAAACAGGGCAGCGTGTCCATTTAGTTTTATCATTAGTAATTATAATATCCACACTTGGAAGGTATTCTATCTTTGCAAGAGTTTGATATGCACCCCAGGCAGGGCCACCGGAGTAAACAATAGGGTTAGGCACTGTGGTAGGTGTAGAACCACATAATCTGTAAGGAGCCCATGCTCCATTCAATACTTTTTCAAAAGCCTGTATATCATCCTGTCCTGCAATATCATTAAAAACAGTATTCGGAGCAGGGAAAGTTGATGTACCGGAACGTATCCAGTTGTAGTTATTGTCTTCACCATCCTGGTCGGCCACACTGGTTAACCATTGATAAGAAGGATCAGTAAAGGTTATGGTAGCATCTAAGAATGAGTTATCCGTTGGATATACTCCAGCAGAAATTTCACCAGGGCTATAAGCAAAAGCAACGTTTACAGATAAGCCCCACTTAGGAATTACCGTAGAGGTACCGGTAGGCTGCCCGTTAATGAGCTGTTCATTAAGCATTGCAATACTTGTATCAGAATGAACGGTATCACCGGTGGTAAGGTTAATCAAATCCCAGGTTGTTGTGCTTGGTACTGCTAAAGCAGAAGTGCCGTACATAATAAAACGGAAATTTGTTTCTTCAGGCACATTGAGCGGGTCAACAATTTTAATAGTTGCAGGCCCTGCAGCATTCTCATATACCGGATTTTTTACGCGGGAGTCGGAAGCCGATAAAATAGAAGCCACTGTTTCGCTTGTAAAATCCAGAATATTTCCGCCATTACCTTTTCCTTCAATACGTTTTAATTTAGGGCCGCTTCCATAACCGGCCTGTTGATTGGTTCCTCCAGCTTCAGGAGAAGGAATGTGAGGGATACCCGGATGAGGAGTAAAAACTGCATAATCCGCATTTTTTCTGCCGGCAATATAAGGCAGATAATCCCTCAACTGGCTAAAGTTAGGTGCTAAGGAAGGGCTGTGTCCATAAGCAATTATAGCAAAATAATAAGTTTTATGGTTTACAAGGCTGTTATTGTCACCTGTTGCGAATTTGTCTTCTTTTACAGAAATAGAGTGTACAATGCCTTTATTGGCACCATTCACCATTTCCTGTGGAACTAAAGCAGATAAAGCAATGTCATTGGAATAATTCACAATTTGTGAAATATCATCTGGTTTATCACATTGAAATACCAAACGAGCTTTGTTAACATCGGTTAAATCTTCCTGACCTACAGAACCATTTACCAATTGATATATCTGGTATCCCTGGAAGGTATATGGAACATTATTAGGGTCTGATTTGTCATAATCTTCAGAATAATTTTCACCAGCATTATTAGACACTAAAGAATTGTTTGGATTTGACCAGCTCAATACCAATTCTCTGTTAAGCTCCTGAATAAATAAATTTGGAGCTGTAGGCCCATTGATAGTAGCAAAGCAGTTGTTAAACAACGCCTGCGCTTTAGAGTCGGCACCTTTTAAAAGTGCTATAGAAGCAAGGGGGCCTCCCTGTGTTGCTCTTGCCCAAGGAACTCCAATGGTTATAATATTTACGGCACCAGGCTGTAATGTAAAAGGGCCGGAGCTTTCCAAAAAGCGTCTGTCATTAGGTACATTATTTTCAGCTTTTTCGTCCCAGTTAGGCATCACTACAGGGTTATTCATATCACCGCCTACACCATATCCATAGGTGTCGGATGTACCCGGGAACATATAATCACATATCACAGATCCGGAGGTGCCATCACCACCATAAGTAATACGTGTTCCGTTGCGCCAGGAGCCTGTCAGGTACTGATAAAAATCATCACCTGCACTTGGGTTTCCATTAACATTGTTGTTGTTATTGTTAAAGTACATGAATTTGCACATTCCCAGACGTTCATTATCAGCTGTGCCATCGCCATAATTTAAAAAGCTGGGTGGCACACTGTATGCCGGATCATCAACTCCATTGGTATCTGCATAAGGGCCTTCAAAAAAGTCGATACCAATTGCAGGAGGGTTGGAACCATAAGCTGTTGCCTGGCCAGTACCATCTACTTCAGTACCATTGTATAACATACCAAAACCTAAGCCGACATCACAGCCCACATAATCATCCATGTACCATCCTAAATCGGCATCGTCCCATATTCCAAAATAAGTTGAATCTAAGCGGAAGGATGATTTATTGATAACTTTGTATTTGTAAAAGGTGGCATTATTTAATTCGTCATTGGTTGCAAATGCAAATGCCTGTGCCTGTATTTCAACACCAATGCCGGGTAAACCTGTTTCAGTATGTATATTTCCTTTGTCATTAAATACCCAGAATAAACACTGGTCGCCATAAAGCTGTGCATTACAGCCACGGGTACCGGTAATATCAAAATCAGGAACATCACCTACAGAGGGATCATAGAATCCATCGGCATTAACATCATAATAAGGTGCCAAAGGCTGTCCATCAGGACCAAAAGCAGGCCAGGTATTGATTACATCCATTGCGGTAGTACCTTCAAGGGGATTAGGATCTCCTTGATTATTCATAACCCAGTTGTAATAACTTTCCACATCCACCCTGTTTATTTTAAAGAATTTATCCCAAGCCACACAGGTAGCAGGATCAGTTGTAGCAGTAGATGTAAGTGGCCCCGGCCAATAATCATTACCATTTTGGCGGTAGGTTTGGGCAGCTGTTTTTAAAGATCCTCCTGCATCATAACCGCCAATCCATACGGAGCTTGCAAATTGAGAGCTGGGTCCCACCTGTCCGGCAGGAGGTTTAGGAACCTGATACCTGGCATTGGTGCTACCAAAGATGTCCCACCACATATCACCGCCATTTAATATTTTAGCTCTTACGTTATTAATATCCAAATCAGCCTGAGCAGTAGCATTAACACATCCTGACATAAGAGATTTTACCTGACTAACG
This sequence comes from Bacteroidota bacterium, assembly GCA_023251835.1. Classification (GTDB taxonomy): domain Bacteria; phylum Bacteroidota; class Bacteroidia; order 2-12-FULL-35-15; family 2-12-FULL-35-15; genus 2-12-FULL-35-15. Next base: position 49,486 of record JAHEXZ010000021.1, read on the forward strand.
TTAGGGGCAATACCAGTTCCTGTACCACCATTTCCACCACCTATATTTTCTCTGGCAGCGGCTTTGAAAGAAAATGCAGCAACCAGAAAATAAGCAATCCATTTTCCGGCCTGTACATTCACTTCAGGGGTTTTTGGTTTTGAGTAAGTTGTTTCCATATTCATGTTTTTTAACTTATAATGCGAATCAGGGTTAAAATTGTTTTTCTTTAAAGAAGAAAAAATCTCGTGCGTTAGTCATTTCGAGTTTATCGAGAAACGAGCGTTGGCATAAGATGGTGCTAATCTATTGATTTGACTAATTTTTTTGAAAATTTAATTATATCATCCCAATTTTCAGTCATCAGTGCTTCTTTCTTTTTTCTGCTCCAATTTTTTATTTTCTTTTCCCATTTTATTGCTTCATCAGGTTTGGTAAAGTTTATTTTATACACTAATTCCAATGGTCTTCTTGCGTATGTATAACAGTTGTTATTTATTCCATGGTTATGCTCTTCTATACGCCTTTCTAAATTATTGGTAACGCCTGTATAATATTTACCATCAGCACACTTTAATATATAAACATAATAATTCATTTTAATAATCTCCGAAATCTATTGCTTGCCCACGTTTCTCGATAAACTCGAAATGACCAACCCACTTGCATTCTTTTATCCAAGACCTATAAATTATCAGAGTTATGTCAATATTTTATATTCCACTAAAAATCAAGCAGTAACCCTAAACGTATTACGCGCGGCTGGCTGTAATAAGAAGGGTCTTTCACTTTAATATTATATAAATCTACATAAGACTGAGTATTGGTTTGGTTATTCAACGATAACTGTCCCTGAGGCGATGCCAGATATCCATCATCGTTAGGGCTACCTGTAGCTTTATACACATTAATTATATTTTTAGCATTTAATAAATTCAGCACCTGTAAATAAATGTTGAGATTAGATTGTTTTCTTGCTTCTCCTTCTCCTTTTTTACCCCATTCTACTTTTAAGTCTTTATCAATTCTTAAATCCAGCTTATAGTTCCATGGCAGGTTTGAACCGTTAACCATACCAGACAGGTTGCTTCTTTGAGCAACACCAATAACTACGTTTCCTGAACTAGGATCACCCTGTGTAAAGTTTCTTTGTCTGCTGTAAGGTGTACCGGAACCAGCTCTTATAATGAGGTTAGCTCCCACATTTTCAAGTAGTTTAATTGATTTTTCCTTTTCAGTACCTTTTCTGATGGTCCATACGGGTCCGTTATAATCTTGTTCAGCTCCAAAGCGGTAATCAATGTTTAGCACAATTGAATGGCGCTGATCATAATCTAAAGGATGAGTTGTTCTCAGGTTGGGTTGGCCGGAAGTGGCAAGGTTAATTCCATCAGTAGCTGTAGAACCTGTACCATCAGCAAACTGCAAGGTATAGTTAGCTGTAAGTTGTACCCCACTTGCCATTCTTCTTAAATCATAAGCAAGGGAGAAACCTTTAACTGTTCCAAAATCAATATTATCAAGCGTACTATAAGTAACAGGAAATGCCTGGTATACCTGTACCGCCTGCATCATGTTTCTTAATTCGCGGTAAAATGCAGACAGAGTAAGAGCTGAGTTTTTTCTTTCGTTCAAAACCTGGCTGAAACCAAGCTCGTAGTCAGTAGTACGTTCAGGCTTCAGATTGGGGTTATTAATGAAGTTATCATTATAAATAAACATATAATCTGTAGGATTAAACCTGCCATAATTTGCTCCGGCTATTCCACCATCTGTAGGACGTTGTGTTAACACATCATAATGTGCAAAAAAGTTAGCCACATCGGAGATAGGGAATGAAAAAGCGATACGAGGCATTACGTTGATTTGCGGGGTATAATCTTCAAACACTTTTGAAGTTATTGTTTTACTTTTAGCAGCAGCCGGATCAACCAAGTAAGGGTTGATAGCACCATCTACTGTATTTGTTGCCAATAGAGTAGGATCACTAACTACGGCACCGTTTGCATCATACCAGGTATTGCCATCACGGAAACCAATAGCTTTAGTAGGGTTATCTTTATTATCTACATATACAACATAATCATCTCCGATATTGGATGGGCGGGTCATATTAAACTCGGAGGCAAAGTCAACTTCACCTGCTGTTTTGGCCTCATACAATAAAAATTTGTCTTTTAAAACCGGTTGGTTGGCATCAAATCGGTCAACACGAAGTCCAACATTAAACTTTAAGTCTCTAAAGTCAAAACGATCCTGTATATAGCCAGCAATATAGATAGGCTGATATGCGCCAATCTGGCGTGTATAATTACCATTGGCATCTTTCTTAGTAAAGAAATCATCTAAGGTAGGATTGCCTTTTAGCTTTTTGCCATCATGCGTATAACCATAATAACTTACTAATGGAAATCCGCCATTAAGTAAGTCATCGGCACTAAACATATCGAGGCTATAGGTAGAAGGATCGTATGCATCAATGTTGATATAGTCCAAGCCATCAGGATTATAACCCAGCTTTTGTCTCAGGCTTCTATCAAACTGGGTTTGGTTTCCATCATTTAACCTGTTAAAATCATAATACAAATTGCCATTGTTAGTCATATCGGTGTTTAAAACAGGCACACTATCCAACTGGGAAATATGTGAATTAGCCAACTGGCGCATTAAGCCCCACAAGCCGCCATTATCAGTAACGGGATAAATGTTAAAAGATCTTTGAACTCTTTGTTCAAATTCAAAACCGGCCTGAATAGCATGTTTTTTAATATCTGCAGAAAAGTTAGCAAATACCCTGAACTGGCTTAAATCCGTTTGGCTTGCCCCCCCGTACTGGCGGCCTGTATTGTACCACATGGAGTATATATTCCTTGCCCTGTCCCCATTTCTTAAAGCATAACCGGCCTGAACATCAGTAAAGTCGTTAATCATATCAGGGTCTGTTTGAGCATAGAACTGAGTAGTGTATGCAGTACCTGTCGGGTTGAGGGATCCGGGGGTAAATGTCAGGTGCTCTTTGGTAAAGCCATTCTGCCAGTTGGCCCAAGTTGTATCTTTGAAACCATCCCCATCTAAATCATACAGGCCTCTTTTTTCATATATATAAGAATTTTTTATTGTCTGGTCAAATTTTCCAATGTAACCATAGTCGAAATACCTGTCTCCATGCGTATCATCCTGTACTTTTCTGTAAGATTTAGCATAACTTGCCTGTATGGTGAAATAAGCGTTTTTAATGTTGGATGAAGATTTTTCTTCTTCTTTAGGTGTAAGAGAACTAAATTTCTGAGTAATTTTTGCGAATGTTCTCCAGGTATTTTCAATTATTAGCGGATTATTTACAGGGTTGAATAATGCATACTCATAAATAAAATCATGTTTTTTATTATAGTCAACAGAACCACCTATTGTTATACCCATATTGGTAGTTGGCTGATATTGAACTTTACCATTCAGACGCATGGAATTGGAACGTACATTGTTTTTCGCTTTGATTTTTTCCAGGTCGTTCATAGTAATGTATTCTGAATTAAGTACAAAACCACCTGTTCCTTTAGGGTCCGGGCGTAATGGATTTTGTTCGAGTTCAGCTAATTTATCAGGATTTATTTGGTAAAACCCTAATGCGGAAGGGTCTGGGTCTTTGCTTGTAAATACCTCTCCCGAAAGCAAAAAACCTAAAATTGGTCTTTTAACTTTGTTAATAGTATCATTATGAAGTAGTAGTGGCCCTCCAAAGGAGAAACCGACAAAGTCGTAACCAAAAGCATCAAGACCTCTGCTTTTTCCATTTTTTTCTCCCAATCCTGAAGAGATTACCTCAAGACTTCCCATATAGCTACTTGCCGGGCCTCTTGTAGTAATAGCAATGATACCACCGGTTGCATCACCATATTCGGCAGGGGTACCACCGATAATTGTAGTTACCTGTTCAACGCTGGCTTGTGCAACACCGGCATTACCTGTAACTTTAACACCATCAATATAATAAGAAGTACCGGAAGAACGCTGGCCTCTTACATTTAACTCTTTACCTTCATCTTGTTGATAAACACCTGCAGTAGTAGAAGCTACGGAATTAATATTTTTGGTAGCCATGTGCTGATATTCTTCGCGGGTAACGGTTCCTCCGGATTTTGTATCGGGGTCAATCAGGGGCTCTGAATATACTACCACATCTACCACATCTAACTGCTGGCCGGCAGTCATTTCAAGGTTCAGATATACTGTTTTACCAACTGCCACGCTTACATTTTCCATTACCACCGTCTGGTAGCCCACATAAGTAGCTTTTACATTGTATTTACCGGGGTTTAAAGGTTTGATGACTGCTTCGCCATCAATATTGGTAGTAGCTACACCCACCTGAATACCACCCATTTCAACTACAACGTTTGCAAATGGAATAGTTTCTTTATTGGATTTGTCGGTCAGTTTTACTTTAACAGCAGATTCGTTCTGTGCAAGCAGGAATCCTGCAGAAGCAATAACAACGGTTAAGACAGAGAGTAATTTTCGTAACATATTATATAATTAAAATGTGTGTATTTATGTTCTAAAGTCCCTTGTTTTATAAAGAAATTGTTAAATTTTTAACATTTTTTTTCAAACGAGCGGTAAATATAGGAATATTTAAAATTTATATACAAGTTTTTTTTTCCAACATTTTTTTAACCTTTTATTTGTAATTTATTTAACTTATTAAGAACCAGTATTGTATTTTATAAAATAGACGATGTTGATGTTATTTTGAGTAAAATTTTGTTTTAGTAAAAAGCTGATTTAAGGAACTGTATTTAACCTCACCCCTGCCCCTCTCCTTAAAAAGGAGAGGGGAATGTTCGTTTTTACCTCACCCTCCTTCGACTTCGCTCAGGACAGGCTCATCTTCTTAAAAAAAGGAGATGGGGATGTTGGATGTGCATCTATATTTCTCCATCTGTCATTTCGATACCCCGCTTTTTTTGCGGGGGAGAGAAATCTTGCTTCTTAATAGCAAGATGCTTCGCTTCGCTCTGCATGACATTCGTAAATCTAACTACTCTCGGTATAATTCCTACAGTTTATTTACAAGTATTAAAGTCTGCATTTTTAAAATCCTTTTCCTGTAACATCATTTATTATTTCTTATGCAATATTACGATAGAAATAAAAATGAGTAAAGGGTTAATGAGTGAAAGGGGAAGTTTGATTATTTAGCGGTAGGTATCGGGAAAAAAATGGTTAATGTTTGTTAAATGTTTCAGGAAAGATTTATGGAATGATGGAAGAATGGCAATTATGTATGTGATAATCTTTCGAGGAAATCTATTTTATTTCTTCTTGATACTTCTACCTGTGAATCATCGCTCATTACAACATATCCGCCCTCTCCCTTTATATATTTTTTTACATGCTGAAGGTTAATAAGATGAGAACGGTGAACTCTGAAGAAATTATCATCGGTAAACAGTTGTTCATACTCACCCAAAGTACGGGATGTGATGATTTTTTTTCCGGATGTAAGAATAAAAAAAGTGTAGTTGCCATCAGAATCGCAACGGATAATGTCGGAAATATTAATAAATACGAGTCCTTCACCGTCAGGGAGGCCAACTTTTTTAAGTTTATTTTCAGGTTTTACATTTGATAACAGGGCTTTGATTTGTTTATCGAGCATATTTTTTTGTCCTGCTTTTTCCTCAAAACGTTGTACAGCCTGCACCAATTCTTCGGGGTCAATTGGTTTTAAAATATAATCAATAGCACTGTATTTAATACCTTTAATAGCATAATGATCGTAGGCAGTAGTAAAAATGATGTCAAAATTTATTTTATCAAATTTCTCCAACAGGTCAAAAGCATTTCCATTAGGCATTTCAACATCAAGGAATACTAAATCGGGTTGAAAATTAATAATAGCTTCATAAGCATTAGCCATTGAATCGGCTTTAGCGACTATTTGAATTTGTTTACAATTTTTTTCTACCATTTTTGCTAATGATTCGCGGGCGCCTAATTCATCATCAACTATAATTGCTTTTATCATATACTACGAGTTACACCCTTCGACTTACTTCGACTCCGCTCAGTACAGGTCGCTCAGGGTGACATAAATAACGAATACGAATGTACGAATAACGAAACTATGATTTATGGGTTATGATATATTATTTTTTATCAGATGTATTTTTATTCGCTTACTTCAAGCGGGATAATTAACTGTACTCTAGTTCCGGCAGGTTCGCCTTTGTCAAATAAGTCAATAACTTCACAACTGATATTACTGTTAAAGCCTGCGTTTAAAATATCTAACCGTTCCTGTGTTATGCTCATTCCCATTGATTTATGCTGTACGCGATTTTTTTGAAATTGTTTGGAATTTTCGCGGCCTATACCATTATCTTCAATAGTACAGAGGATTGTATCCTGCTGTTTTTGTAAGGTAATTGAAATTTTTCCTGTTCCCTGCTTAGGGAGTAAACCATGTATAATTGCATTTTCTACATAGGGCTGAATAAGCATAGATGGGATACGATCATAATTCTGATCAATATCGGGATCAATGGAAATGCTGTATTCAAACTTTTTATCAAACCGCATTATTTCCAGTTCTAAAAACAGGTTCAATGCATTAATCTCTTCTGCAACAGTTATCATTGGCAACTTTGAGTTCTCCATGATTTTTCGCATCAGTTTGGCAAACTTGGATAAGTATTTCAATGCTGCATCGGTATTACTATTGGATATGTAATGCTGAATGGAACTAAGCGTATTAAAAATAAAATGAGGATTCATTTGTGCACGCAAAGCCTGTGATTCAATATTTGCAATACGTTTATTAAGCTCTGTTTTTCTTCTTTCACGCTCTTTGATTCCCCTTATGCGATGGCGGATTGAGAGTGTTAATACGGTGATAACAAACAATGTGGTTATGATAATAAACCACCATGTTTGCCAAAAAGGTTTATCTATTGTAAATGTAAAATACTTCGGTGTAGTATTCCACACTCCTTCATTGTTAGCACTTATCAATTTAAATGTATATGTTCCTGGCGGAAGGTTGGAATAGGTTACCAACCGATCTTTTGAGGGAGGCGACCAGCTTTTTTCAAATCCGTCTAATATATGTGAGTACTGAACTTTATCAGGGTTGGTAAGGCATATACCTGAACAGTAAAATGTAATATTATTGTTATCGTGTGATAAGTGAATATAATTTAATAAAACGGTATCAGTATAAAATAAGCGGAATCCGGTGATGCTGGTCTTTGACTCTTCGTTATTTCTCACATACTTCAGGGGATCGTATTTAATAAGCCCATTTACCGTACCAAACCATATAGAGCTGTCTTCATCTACCCATGTACCATTGGAGTTACATTCAACACCTGAAAAACCTTCTTCTTTACCAAAAGGCACAATGATTTTGCGGCCATTCTTTTTAAACTCAGCAATATCAATCCTGCTTAATCCCTGGTTGGTGCCTGCCCAAATTTCATTTTGCGTTTTACCAAATGTGAGTGAATAAATCAAATCAGAGTTTAACCCGTCTGTTTCGTCAAAATGGATGAGTTGTTTATTTTCAGGATTGAACATCCATAAGCCATCCAATGTCCCCCAATAAATATTGCCCTCTTTGTCAATTAACGAGGTCAGGTAAGAATCATTTTTCAGGCCTAATTGTTCACTGCATTCAACAAATCTTTTTCCATTATATTTAAACAAACCTCCCAAATAAGAGCCGGCCCATATTGTACCTTGCAAATCCTCAACAATTGTCCATACATCAGCACTTTCAGCTCTTCCGGAAAGCCTGTAATGAATATACTTTTTTCCATCGAATTGATAAACCTCATTATTTCCCCCAAGCCATATATTGTTTTTAGCATCTTTATAGAAACAATTAATAGGGCGTTTGAAAACACCGGCAGAATCAGCATTTCTAACAACCCTTTCTCCATCATATACTATTAGTCCTTTATCTGTCCCCAACCATAAGATACCATTTACGGGCTCATAAATTGCATTAATGCTGTTGGCTTTTATATCAGGCTGGTGGTAAAACTTACTATTATCAAATCTAAACAGGCCATCATTCTTAGAACCTATCCACATTCTATTTTTTGAATCGCGGAGAATGCCATAAATAAATTGATCTGTAAGTCCTTCTTCTAATCCATAACTTACAAAAGGAGTTGCTTTATATTTGAATAAACCGGCATAGGTACCAATCCATAAATTATGTTCGTAATCAAAATAAAGGCAGCTGATAAGTTCGCTGTTTTTATTCTTATGAAGCGTATAATTATGCAACCTTTCATTTTCCAGCTTCATCAGTCCGTTGCCTGTTCCAAGCCATAATGCATCGCCATCAGTAAGAATGTATTTGATATCTTTATTTTGTAAGTCGTTGTACTCTGTTTTAATAAATTTATTTTTATAAAATTTATACAAACCTTCGGTTGTTGCAACCCAGATAATGTGATGCGCATCTTCACTAATGCCATTGATTTTAGCAGCAGGCAAACCGTTTACTTCATTATAATTTGTAATCTTTCTACCATCGAGAACACTTATACCTTTGCTTGTTCCAACCCATATATTGCCCAGTATATCTTCATACATACAATTTATGGTGTTATCAATTAATCCGTTTTGAACAGAAAAATTAATAAATGTACCTTCAGTTAATTTACTTATGCCTTTATCAGTTCCAAACCATATATTGTTCTTAGTATCTTTTAATATAGAAATGACAGAATTACCAATCAAGCCTTGTTTTGTAGTGTAGGCTGTAAACTTATTTCCGGAAAACTTATTGACTCCCTTAATTGTTCCTATCCATAAATTGCCCTGATTATCCTCTGTTATAGAGGTAACAGAGTGATTCAACAGTCCATTTTTAGGGGTATAATTAGTAAATGTGATACCGTCAAATTTGCTCAGTCCGCCATAGCCTCCTGACCATAGATTACCTTTAGCATCCTGGAAAATAGCAGAAACATTGATAAAAGGCAGGCCGTCCTCAACGGAATAATTTCGAAAATAGTAGGATTGAGCTACTCCATGATGAGTGGGTAAGAAAAGTACAAGCAGACTATAAAATAAAAAGTAAGATTTTATTTTTTGCATCAATCGTTTTTTGGCAATAAGAGGACGTATGTAAAAGGTAATAGCGAATCAATGGTTAGATAAAATAACCAAGTGTGTTGTCACCCTGAGTCTGTCGAAGGGTGTGCGATGGCCTACCCACATACTTCGACAAGCTCTGTATGATCCACACGCATATAATATATATTTCAACCCTTGATTCGCATTATTACCTATATTTAAACCAGCGCACTACGCCACCTTCTTTTTTATTGGTTCTTAGTTTTTCAGATTTACGTTTTTCTCTTCGCATTCTTTTTCTGGTTTCTTTGGTTTGTATGCGTTTATGGTGTTCTTTTACTGCCTTTTGCTGCTCCATTTCCGATTTACGATTTTCCTTCCATTTTTGTTTGGCTTTTTTACGCTGTGCGCTGGAGCTTGCAGGAGCTTTATCTCCTTTTGGCTGCGCTTCCTGGGCATTTACAACAAGAGGTATAAAGCAAATAAGTAAAACGATAAATTTTCGTAAAACCGCTTTCATTCCGGAACCGTCTAAGATTTATACCGCAGGCACTTAGGTTTTCCAAACCGAAGTTGCGGCATAACCAAACGTAGTCAGGTTTGCTTCATAAAAAATTCGCAAACCTGACTACGTTTGGTATACAAATCTAATAAATAATAGTGCTTACGAGAATAATGACGTAGCTAAAGCGAAAATATTTTATTAAATTTGTTTGGGCTTAATCTTTTTATTGAGCTTGCTTGCAAAAGCATATATCAAT
>JAHEXZ010000021.1:59418-60923 GCA_023251835.1 Bacteroidota bacterium
TACAAATCTAATAAATAATAGTGCTTACGAGAATAATGACGTAGCTAAAGCGAAAATATTTTATTAAATTTGTTTGGGCTTAATCTTTTTATTGAGCTTGCTTGCAAAAGCATATATCAATGTGTATTATAAAATGAAACTTTTTACAGTCTTTGCCTTACTGATAATTAGCGTAACTATTGCTGGTTGTAAAAAAAATGAGGGCAACGGTGTGCCTATCACATCTGTTGATATTTATTTGTATACCAATAATCCCAGCTTTTCTAATTTATACTCTATTGGCGGCTGGACATATATAACCGGTGGTGTAAGAGGAATACTTATATACAGAAAATCAAATTCTGAATTTATGGCCTATGACCGTAATTGTACTTATCAATCGAGTAATCCGTGTGCTACGGTATATGTAGATGCTACCAATATTTTAGCTGTTGATACCTGCTGCCATTCTAAGTTTTCAATCTATGATGGTTCTGTAACACAAGGCCCTGCTGGGTTGCCGTTGAAAACATATAATACAACTTTTGACGGTAATGTGTTGCATATTTATAATTAATACCACCTCTTATTTATCGGTGTTTGATTCTCATACATTTCATTTGAAAATAATTTGTATTAATTCGGTCAAATGGAACTCCATGTTTGTAAAATTCTGAAGGAAGGCATTTTCATGCCTCTTTGTGTTTACTATTTGCAAACATGTTCGTTTCATCTTCCCATTTCAACCCTATAGGATTGTAGGAATCTGATTACACTATCAATATTGAGTTCCTGTGGTTTGGAATCGCCAATGTTGAGGCTGCACACAAAGCTCCATACTTCTACTATTTCTTCGGAGGGAACAAAATAAGGCAAATAAACAGGATTATCGGAATGAAACTCAAACTCTTTTTTTCCCTTTTTACTTGCTCTATATACACGTTTATATGCTAATCCGTCATTTCTGGTAAGTACAATAAATGTTTGCCCGTCTTTAATATCATCCAATGATTCAACATATTTTCCAACCACAATAGAGCCGTCTTTTAACGGAGGCATTGAATCGCCTTTAATACCAAAAGCCCTGTGTTTACCTGTTATTTTAAAAGGCAGGTTCATTACCGGAAGATCTTCGATAAACTGTGGATCGGCATAACCTTCAAGGTAACCGGCTGATGCTTTTACGGGAACAACTTCTATCAGATCGTTATTGTCTTTATCAACGGTGATAGGAAATAACATGCGATTTTTTCCAATTTTGATAAGCGTATCCGGGCTGGTTTTTGATAAATCCCCACGCACTAATGCATCAATAGAAATCTGGAAAAAAACTGACAAACGTATCAGCATATCAATAGGAGGCTCATTGCGTCCTTCTTCATAAGCTCCGAGCCGGGAACGATTGATACCAAGCTCCCCGGCTAATTGTTCCTGAGATAACTTTTTTAAATCTCTCAGTATCCTAATGTTCTTAGCTATTCTACTCATTGCTATAAATTATAGTGCAAATATACTATATTTTATAG
>JAHEXZ010000021.1:61023-65824 GCA_023251835.1 Bacteroidota bacterium
TCTTTTCCATCCACTGCTGTTGCTTTTATAATATAATAATAAACCCCAGATTGAGCAGCTTGACCATTTTTGCCAATTCCATTCCAAGTACCATCTATTGCATTCCATTCTGCTATTTTCAGCCCCCAACGGTCATATATATTACAGGATAATTCTTTTATTGCTACTACAGTAATGAAAAACACATCATTTATACCATCTCCGTTGGGAGTAAACATATTTGGAATGGCTATTGACGATTCATTTGTAACAGTGATGCAGTGACTCACAGAATCGGCACATCCGGCTTGATTATATACTATCAGATCAATACAATAAGTACCGGCTGTAGTATATATATGAGAAGGGGATGTTAGCGTAGATGTGTTGCCAACAGACAACGAATCGCCAAAGTTCCAGGCAGAAGTGCTGGCGTTTGAAGAGGTATTAGTAAATATAACATTTGAATTAGCAGTAATCCCTTCTTCAGGAGAAACAACAAAACCTGCAGCCGGTTGGGGTGATATCACTACCATATTACCTATTACAGTTGTTCCCGTACAGTTATTAGAATCAGTACAAGAAAGGGCTACAGAATAGTTTCCTACCTGCGTATAACAATGTTGTGCAGTTGCAGTTGAGGCCGTACCACCATCGCCAAAATCGTAAACCAGAGTATTATAGTTACTACCACTTGTTTCTATAAACTGCACACACAGCGGAAGATGACAGCCACTGCTTATATCAGACGTAAAAGCAGGAACCGGTAAAGCGTTTACAGCCATTGTAATTGTATTAGAAGAAGCAGGTGAACCTATTACACAATTGGCATCAGAAGTAAGTATGCAACTAATAACATCGCCATTGTTTAAGGAAGAGTTGGTATATAAAGCAGAATCATTGCCGACATTAATACCATTCAACTGCCATTGATATACAGGCACTGTTCCTCCATTGGTTGCTGTTGCAGTAAAAGCAACAGAAGTGCCTGAACAGATTGTAGTTGCCGGAGATGAAGTAATTGTTACCGCTGCTGTTGGAGAAGGGGATACATCCATTATTATTACGTTAGACACAGTAGCATTACCAGCAGCACAGCCCGAACCAGGTATAAGCATACAGGTAACAGAATCGCCATTTAACAATGCTGAATTTGTGAAAGTGTCAGCATTTGTTCCCACAGGCAGACCATTCACCAACCACTGATAAGTTGGACTTGTTCCTTCATTAGTCACTGAAGCAGCAAAGGTTACAGCAGTACCCGGACATGCAGCTCCTGTTGGTGAAGACGTAATATTTATGGTTGCAGTGCCGGATAATACCGTAATCACTGCAGGAATCCTGTAATTTCCCGGACATAAACCTGCATAATATATGGTGGAATTGGTTAAAGCAGCAGTAACAAATGTATCAGTACCCACAACGTTGCCTCCTGTTGGAGCATCGTACCAAACAAGTCCGGGCGGAGTTGTACCATTAATGGTTGCAATAAGAGTTGCAGAGTCACCAGCACAAATTGTAACAGCAGAAACCGAGAGGGTATCAACCGGAGGTAAAGCTTGGTTGGCAAGTCCATTTCCTCCTTTAGTAGCACCGTTAGGAGGAAATTCCGTGAGGCCATCGGAATTAGTGGTTCCATTTTTACCACCGCTGACTATTTGTGTTACAGAACCTGCACTAAGTGCAATATATCCGCCACCACCACCTCCTCCAGGACCTTCAGCTTCATTTTTAGCACCAAAGTACAATGCACCGGATGTCAGTAGCTGGTTTCCTCCTTTACCACCTTTTGCACTTAAAATAAGTCCGGTAGCATTAAATGTATTGAACAATATAGTTCCGCCACCACCGCCACCTCCTGCCCCATCCTTACCACTATAGCTTGTAAGAGGAGGAGTAACGTATGCATTACCACCGGGATTACCATCGGCAAGGATAGAGTCGTTACCGCTGCCAGTGATATTACCATAGGAATTAAAATAGATAACTCCGCCACCAGCAGCTCCGGCACCACCTTCATTATTATCCTGTTCACCACCGCCACCGCCACCACCCATAAAAATGCGGCCGGTAGAATAATCTAATGGACGGCCTCCTAAGCCACCAAAGTTCATGCGTGCATACCCTCCCCAAACAAGATCATTAGGTGGATCAATCGTGGCATTTTGATCAGAACCAGAAAAGCCGTATCCTCCCCTACCTCCACCAGAAGATGAAGTATAGGCAAACCCTGTTGATTCCAGATTCCAGGCAGCGCTCCACCCCGCATTGGTAGTATCAGGGTTTCCCTGTCCTGTCCAGGAATTAACAAATCCGGCATTTGCTCCCCCACCTCCCCCACAATTCCATATATTTCCTGCACCACCTGCATTTGCAGCTGCACCACGACAGAATTTGCCTCCATAAGGCGTATAATCATTATCATATCCTGCAATACCTTCTCCTTTATTTGCCGATACATTACCAATGGTGGAAGCATACCATGGTATCTGAGTACGCGGAGATGTTGGTACATATAATGAAGCACCCCTAAATCCTTTACCACTTACATTTATTTTGCCTCCGGCATTTACAAGAGTGTTGCCCTTAACCTCAACGGCAAGAATACCTCCTGTAGTTCCATTCCATGCCTGACAGGTAAGTACCCCTGGAGAGCTTATTGTCAGGGTATTATAACGTGGTATGCGTACCACCTGCGTTCTGCCGGCAGCAGTATAATTGTTTAGCAATTCGCAATCGATTACAATAGTTGAATTATCCGGTACAGCAGCCACCTGGAACAATTCATAATTACCGCAGTTATTATAATTAGTGATGCTGCCCCAGGTAGCACTATCCGGATTGCTAAAATAGGGATATGTAGAATCCGGCTGTCCGAGTATTGTGGCTCCCTGCATTTGAATGATCATAATCAAATCTCCAGGTGCAAGGTTTCCCGGGAAGCGGTTGTTGGCATTTAATCCGCTGGATATAACGGTTAGTGAGGTTGTGCCTGCCGAAGCATCTGCTGATAAAGGAGTATACTCGTTTACAATATGGTTGACTGTATTTATGGTAGCATTACCATCTTTTCCACGCTGAGCAAAGGATGTGGCAATAGTTGAAACAAAAGCAAGAAACAGGTAATAGTGTAATTTTTTCATTTACCGCTTACAAATTTCTGTAAAACAGCCTACAATGTATAGTAAAAAAATGATTTTTACAATTTTAGTGTAAATTCAGATACTAAATCGCCTGATGAAGCAGGAGTTTTAGACTTAGGCTGAATTGGTTTTGCGAAAGACAGCAAATTCATTCACTCAATATTACTGACTCTAACCTGCTTTGCTAATCGCAAACCCGGTAAAATTTAGTATAATTGGATAATCATCACCATTAGAGATTCTTCAAAAATCTGAAAAACGACCAGAAGTAGTCAACAGAAAGTACATCCCACTGCCATGGAATAAAAAGCAGAAAAATTAATAATATCAAACGAGGAAAAGCAAAACGTAAATCCCACATAGGCTGAATAATTCCAAAAGCAATGGCTGCAACTAAAAGATCTACCCCTAAAAGACATAGCGCATAATACTTAATAAACCCTATGATAAGAAAAAAACCTCCAATAAGCTGAATGAAAGAAGTGAATCCAACACCCATAATAATTAATGGTTGTGGAATACCTTTATTTGCAAAGGAAGAGTGAAAGGTGGTAATTACATTTTTTATCCCTACCCTGAATACGGCATCGTAACCCTGGAAAAAAAATAACAAACCCAGAAATACACGAACAATAAACACTGCAATTATTTCATGGTTGCTAAGGATGGTGCGCATTGTTTCTATGGAGTTAATGATTAATGATGGATGCCCAAAAATAATTTTATGTAATTTATTATACCCCTATTTTCGGTGAGAACGGTTTTGATGGTGCTAAATTAATAAAAAAAGCTGCTGCTCTATTTCATTGGCACATCAATTATCAATACTTCAGCCTCTTTAGTAATCTGAATTTTAAATTTGTCTGTGTCCCATATTCCAAGAGCATCGCGTTTTTGCAGATTAAGGTTTTCAATGACAGCTTCACCATCAATTAGAAAAATATAAGCACCATTTCCTTTATGTTGAATAGTATAGTCAACTGTACTGTCAGGCTTAAATTTTCCAATGGAAAAATAAGCATCCTGGTTGATCCACATCACATCGTTTGCTTTTACAGGAGCTACAACGGTTTTAAATCTTTCTTTTTTTTCTTCTTCTGAAAAAACACGTTGATCATAACGTGGAGCTATATTGCGTTCCTTTGGAAATACCCATATTTGCAATAGATTCACATCTTCTATTTTTGAATGGTTGTATTCTGAGTGTGTAATACCGGAACCAGCACTCATGGCCTGTATTTCATTGGGATGAATAACACCTGTATTTCCCATACTGTCGCGATGCTCTAATGCGCCTTTTAGGGGAATTGTAACAATTTCCATGTTATCATGGGGATGAGTACCAAACCCCATACCCGGTGCAACAATATCATCATTCAAAACACACAACAGTCCGAAATGCATTTTTTGCGGGTTATAATAACCTGCAAAGCTAAATGAATGTCTGGCAGTTAGCCAGCCATGGTTAACATAACCACGCTCTGATGCTTTATGGAAAATGATTTTCAAATTAAATTTTCTTTGATTTTATATTTTCAATCAACATTTAATGTATATACATATTTTATATCAAAAAATTTTAACTTCTTAATTTATCCAACAGCAGATTCATTTGTTCTGCTTCTTGTTCTGATAATATATGTAAACTATTGATAAAATTATCTTCCAGTTTGTCTAAT
>JAHEXZ010000141.1 GCA_023251835.1 Bacteroidota bacterium
CACACATCATCCACTTGTTCCACCTTTGTTTTCCAGTTTTCAAATGTTGTAGTAAGAATTTCTTTCTGTTCCGGCATTATTTTATCATGCATGGAAAATAACAGTTCTTTAAATTTGTTGTACTTGAATTTTTTTCCTTTTTCACCTCCAAACTGGTCGGCATAACCGTCCGTAAAAAGATAAAACAGGGAGCCTTTTTCTAATTTTATGCTATGATTAGTAAACGGTAGCATTTCCGGATGGTAGCCTATAGGTTGCTTATTGGGCTTTATTTCTATGAGCTCACTATTTTTTTTATCTTTCTGTGTAGAATTTTTAACAATATATATTGGATTATTTGCACCAGCCCATTGCAGCTCTTTTGTTTCAAGATTAAAACGCACTAACGAAATATCCATTCCATCTTTGCTTTGTCCGGCCTGCCCCCCTTGGCCTAATTCTCTTAAGATTTTGTTACGAAGTTTATCTAAAATCTCTGCCGGTGTAAATAATTGATTTGTGGCGGCAATTTCATTCAGAAAGGCTATACCGAGCATACTCATAAATGCACCGGGTACTCCATGTCCTGTGCAATCTACAGCTGCAATATACCGATAGGAAGTCCCCATAAAATCTTTTTTAAACGACCAGTAAAAATCTCCGCTTACAATGTCTTTAGGTTTAAACAATATAAAGTATTCGGGCAGATATTTACTAACATGTTCCGCCTCATGTAATAAAGCATCCTGTATTTTCTTTGCATAGTTGATAGAATCTATAAAATCTTTATTTTTTTCTTCCACAAGCCTGCTCTTTTCTTCAATTATTATTTTTTGCTTTTGTGTTAACCGAAGCGAACGAAAAATAAAACCGGAAAGAATAAAAACAAGCAGTAGCACTCCTGATATAAGCAGTAAAACATACTGTTGTCTCTTTTTATCTGCTGCTGAAATAGCATCTTTCTTTTCCTGGTCTGCTTTTATCACTGCTTCTTTTTTCTCGAACTCATAGGTCATTGCTGCTTCAGTTATTTTTTTTCGTGTTTCTTCATTGTCTATGCTGTCTCTATATGCAATATATAGTTTATGATGCTCATAAGCTTGTTTCCAGTTGCCTTGGATGCTGTCTAATCTTGCTAGTTCATGAAAGCTTTCTTTTATCAATGCTTTAAAACCTATTTCCTGAGCTAATTGTAATGCTTTATCTATATAGTCTTGTGCTGATTTTAATTTGTGTAATTTTGTTTGCATAATGCCAATATCTATATAAGAAATGGCCATACTTTGTCTGTCATTAACTTCCTCCCTTATCCTTAATGCTTTATATTGATTTTCTAATGCCTCGTAATCATTACCAAGAAAAGCATAAACATTTCCAATATTATTATAAGAAGCGGCAATTCCTAACTTGTAGTTAATCTCTTTATATATCTCTAAAGCTGCGAAATAATTCTCTAATGCATCAGAGTATTTCTTTAGATTTTTATATATATTGCCAATATTATTATACGCATTAGCGACTCCTTGTTTATCCTTAAGTTCTTTTCTTAATGTTAAAGAAGTATATTGATATTTTAATGCTTCAGTATAATTGCCCTGAGCCCTGTAAATACTACCTATATTGCCAATGGAATTAGCCATCCCTTTTTTATCCTTAATTTTTTCCATTATTTTTAATGCAGATAGATAATTTTTTAAAGATTGAGGATAATTAGTTTGAAAATAATAAACACGTCCCATATTGTTAAATAAAATCGCAACACCTTTTTCATCCCCAATTTCCTTTTTTATTGCTAATGCTGCCTCATAATTCTTTAATGCCACGGGATAATTACTCTGGGCTTGATAAAGATTACCAATATTAACATAAGCTGAAGCCATACCTTTAGGCCACCCCTGTATATTTCCAATAGAAAAAGAGCCTGCCAGGTCAAGCGCCCTGTTTCCATAACTTAAAGCACTATCGTACTGCCGGATATTGATGAATGATTCTGATAGCTGATTTAAATGATTTACTTTATTAGTGTCAGATTTATCAGTTTTTAGAAGTATAAGAAGAGAATCAACGATTCGACTGCGCTCACCACCAGTAGTTCGGTTTTGGACAAAGGAAGCTCCTCCCCCTTCAGCCGCCATAGACTTGCCAAAAGCGAGGCAGCCCCCGCATTTGAGAAGGGACAAAAATATAACAAGGAATAAAAAATAGTTGAGTTTCATTTTCAGCTATTTATATATCTCTTTTCTACTTGCTTTTAAGGTATTAACCAACAATGATGCAATGGTCATAGGGCCAACTCCGCCAGGAACTGGGGTTATAAAAGAGGCTTTGGGAGCCACAGAATCATAATGAACATCGCCAGCTAACTTAAAACCACTTTTTGTAGTAGCAGATGGTATCCGGGTAATACCTACATCAATAATTACAACTCCTTCTTTAACCATATCAGCCGTAATAAATTCAGGCTTACCCAGTGCAACTATTAATATATCTGCTTTTTGTGTAAACTCTTTTAAATTAGCCGTACGGCTATGACAAAGTGTTACGGTACAATTTCCCGGGAAAGCATTACGTGCCATTAAAATACTCATGGGGGAACCAACAATATGACTACGGCCAATAACAACACAATGTTTACCCGTTGTATCAATTGCGTAACGTTCTAATAACTGGATAATACCATAAGGCGTAGCAGGAAGATATGTTGGCAGGTTTAATGCCATACGGCCCACATTTTGTGGATGAAAACCATCCACATCTTTTTGAGGAGCAATAGCTTCTATAATCTTATTTTCATTGATATGCTTTGGAAGAGGAAGCTGAACAATATAACCATCAATTTCAGGATTAGTATTCAGTTTATTCACTTTTGCCAACAATTCCTGCTCGGTGGTTGTTTCAGGTAAACGAAGCAATGTAGATTTAAAACCAACCTTTTCACAGGCTTTTACTTTGGCAGCTACGTATGTTTCACTGGCTCCATCATTCCCAACTAAAATAGCAGCTAAGTGGGGTATTTTACCCCCTTGCTCTTTTATCCTGTCTATTTCAAGAAAAAGTTCTTCCTGAATCTGTTGTGATATTAATTTGCCGTCAAGTATTTCTGTCATCTACGAATTACATTATCACGAATAACGCCCTTCGACTGCGCTCAGGGTGACTATAATTTTATATCCTACCAGCTTACTAGCGCATTCCCGGCATATTTTTCATTTGCGACATCAGCTTTGCCATATCTTGTTTATTGCTCATCATTTTCATCATTTTACGGGTATCTTCGAACTGCTTTATTAAACGGTTTACATCCTGTACTGTTCTTCCGCTACCTTTTGCAATACGTTCTCTGCGTTTGCCATTTAATATGTCAGGATTTTCACGTTCAACAGGTGTCATGGAAGAAATAATGGCTTCAATGCTTACAAAGGCATTCTCATTCACGTCTACATCTTTCATTGCTTTGCCAACACCCGGAATCATGCCCATTAAATCCTTAATGCTTCCCATCTTTTTTACCTGTTGTAACTGATCTAAGAAATCATTGAAACTGAACTGGTTTTTAGCAATTTTCTTTTGCAGTTTTCTGGCTTCTTCTACATTAAATTGTTCTTCTGCACGTTCTACAAATGTTATCACATCGCCCATTCCCAAAATACGGTCAGCCATACGGTCGGGATGAAAGACATCCATTGCATCCATTTTTTCACCGGTACCAATAAACTTAATTGGTTTATTTACCACTGATTTAATAGAAAGAGCAGCACCTCCACGCGTATCTCCATCCAATTTAGTCAATACCACGCCATCAAAATCAAGCACATCATTAAATGCTTTTGCTGTGTTTACAGCATCCTGACCGGTCATAGAATCAACCACAAACAATGTTTCATCCGGTTCTACAGCTTTTTTCACAGCAGCAATCTCCTTCATCATAGCATCATCTATGGCCAAACGACCAGCAGTATCTATAATAACAATGGTGTTACCATTTTCTTTGGCATATTGAATAGCACGTTTTGCAATATCTACAGCATCTTTATTTTCAGGTTGGGAGAATACATCAACACCTAATTGTTCTCCTAACACATGTAATTGTTGGATGGCTGCCGGACGATAAATATCGCAGGCAACCAATAAAGGTCTTTTACCACGTTTTGTTTTGAAATAATTGGCCAGCTTACCTGAAAAAGTAGTTTTACCAGAACCTTGTAAACCGCTCATTAAGATAATGGTTGGATTGCGTGTCAGCTTAAATTCTGCTGTTTCACCACCCATTAATTTTGTCAACTCTTCATGAGTAATTTTTACCATTAACTGCCCCGGAGAAATAGCGGTAAGCACATTCTGGCCTATGGCTTTTTCTTTAACAGTATCAGTAAACTGTTTGGCAACCTTATAGTTAACGTCAGCATCCAGTAAGGCCTTACGGATTTCTTTAATGGTTTCTGATACATTTATTTCGGTAATCTTCCCCTGCCCTTTTAATAATTTAAAGGCTCTTTCTAATTTATTACTTAAACTATCGAACATTGTTTTTGAATTTTTAATTTTTGTGGAATACAAATTTAGCAAATTATACTGAATCTTACTGGGTTTGCAATAGCAAAGCGGGTTAGAGTCAGTAATACTGAGCGAATTCTAATACTCCCTTACCAGTATATCCGTTGGAATACTTAACGTTTCACTAAGTTTTCGAATCATATCTAAAGTGAGCTTCCGCTTTTTGTTGAGAATTTCACTTACCCTGCTTTTAAGCCCGATGGCATTAGCCAGATCTTTTTGTTTATACCCCAATTGTTCCATTCTAAATTTTATTGCCTCGATAGGGTCAGGTAAACCAATAGGAAATTTATCTTCTTCGTATTTATCAATAAGTAAGGAAAGTAATTCTAATTCATCCCCTTCTTTTGTTCCTTTTTTTGCATCAAAAATCTTCTCAAGTCTTACAAGAGCCTTTTGGTAATCTTTCTCGTTTTTAATTACTTTATGTCCCATATCAAATTGTTTTTGCATTAATCTTATCGTATTCAGTATGAGTTCCTATAAAACGTACCCAAATCAACCCATAGTTATAGTTTATTCTTACAATTAATCGATAGCCGTTTCCTTTTATATTGAATACAACTCTATTGTCTTGTAAAAAACTTGCAGTTGGAAATTCCTTTTTAATATCGTTTGGCGTTTTCCATTGTGCTTTATGAGCTTCATGGTACCATGATTTTAGCTGCAATTCACAATCTTTGTGTTTTGCCCAAAAATCGCGGAGAACCTTTTTAGCAACTACTCTCAACTTACAAAGTTTTATGCAAATATATTAAAAAGTTCCCAAAACGGGAAATTATTTGTAATACTATATTTACTCAACCACAATCTTCACTGTTCTTTCTCCCTTACCAACCTTCAATCTCACAAAATACACTCCTTTTGACAATTGCAAGTCGGTTGCATTTATCTCTAACTGGTACCTTCCCTGAGTTTGTTCACCGTTAAATAAAACAATTCTTTTTCCTAAAACATCTGTCAGCGAAATTTCAGCCTTTGAACCCTCTATAAGCTGGTAGCTAATTATTGTACTGCCGGCAAATGGATTTGGATATACATATAAACTATAACCGACAACCATTTCGTCAACAGAAGTAACATCCACCAACTGTCCATTGCTTGAATACACAACCGATTGCAAACCTGCCCCATCTTCTGATTTCACACTGAAATAATATAACTGATTAGGCAGCAATGTTAACCCGGTGTGTGTTACCGATGTATTTAAACCATTATCTGTCCAGTTTACCACATCCGCAGCCCCTGCAATTGTTCCTATTGAATACCAATATTTTATAATTCCGGAATTGGTATCAGCACTTGCCGCCCAGTTGGCAGCAAGCTGTGTTAGAGAATTGGTAGTATCAATATCCATTATTAGTCCATCATTTACTGCAAAGCTATCTGGCACTGTCCAATCAACATTTACATCCTGTGAAGCAACAGGTGACAAATTACCAACTGCATCCTTTGTAATTGATTTAACACGACAGGAAGGTGTTGTTGGGTTAGGGTTTTGATAACGTACATCATTTGTTGCAGCTGGTCCAACAGTAACGGTAACGGAAGCAGGTCTGGAACGGTATACTTTCAGGTCATTTACCATGTAATTGCAATCGCCACTACGGAAGGATATATAATTACCTGTTGCATAAGGTGTTGGGTCAGTCCATGAACCAATAAGACTATTGTTCATATATACATCCATTTTTCCTGAAATACGATCGTAAGCTACTGTATAATTATACCATGTACCAGCATTAACAGTCACGGGAACAGAATAGGACGGTACGCCAAAACTGTTATTCGTTACTTTATAAATCTGTAGCTGGCTTTGGTCTGCCCTGAACCAAACAAAATAAGAGTTGCCTCTATTGGTTTGAGCAGCACTATCACAAAAAAAATGAAAGCCGGCACGTCTGTTAGTACCTGTGCCGTCAATTTTTCCTTTCCAGTTGAATAAGTACCTGTTGGAAAGATTCTGTGTAAGAGGAGCGTAAATATTTGTATTGGTATTATTCGGATCGCTTTGTTCCAGAAACCCGCCATTGATTGCCCAGGTGCCGCTTGCTACTGTCCAGTCGGGATGTAAGATACTATCAAAATTGTCACTAAAAAAACCTCTGTCATTATTGGCTCTCCACTCTGTTCCCGTATATTCCAATGCCTGGTAAAAGCTTTTCTCAATACCTGAGCCACCAGAGTTATCAGTATCTGTAAAGCTGGCAGTAAAGTTCTGTGTTACCCAGCCGGTGGGTGTAGTAACCTGTGTAGTAGGAGCTATGTTATCAATAGCGCAATTCCATATCGCCTGCCAACCACTGGCTTGTATGCCACCATCTGATTTCCAACGGATAGTTAAGGCTGAACCGCTTGACGAAACAGTTCCAGGGCTATTAGTTCCATGGTAGGCTCCTATCAAAGGCGATGAGGTAGAAGTCCCATCATAAATCCAAAGCGTATCATAATTCAACTCAGTTGAAAAAGAAGAAAAGTTCAACGTAACACTTGTTGCATTTGTTGGGGCAATGGTGAAGGTAAAATTTTCATTGTCATAATAATTACGGTTAGGCCCTCCTAAATCATAGATGGTATCAGTACAGGGAACTGTTGCACAATCCGTAAATTTGTTTTGAATCAAATCCCAATAATCACTGTAACCATCATCATAACCTAAAGCCCAGATACCTATTCCACCAATCCCAGACATGTTTACAATATCAAACTTTTTACCCATGCTGTAAGCATCATCAGAAAAACATTGCCACCATTGGCCGTTACGCTGCGAAGGATAGTAAGGAGCAAAACTGTTGGCATCCCACTGACGGTTGCCATAATAACCGCTGCTGTTGCCTCTTACTTCGTTATAAAAAACGGTGCTGCTGCTGCCTGTTGTAGATGATGGGACGGTTGCCGAAGAGGTAGACCATTCCCGGCCATAATATGGAAGTCCGAGCAATAACTTTGAACGGCTCACTCCTTTATTCAGATAATAGGTAATTGATTTGGTAAGCGTATAATTATAAGATGTCTGAAAATTATAAAGAGGGGCTTCGGGGCCTGCTGTACTGCTGCCACTATAGTAATAATCATATCCCATAATAATAAACAGATCGACATAGGAATTTAATGTGGTTATATCAAATATATTGCTCCATTCTACAGCAGGTAATGCAATAGTTACCTCAGAACCCGGAATAGCGCTATGCATCTGGTTGCAGAGATCAATCATGAAGCTGGTAAAGCCGGCATTATTGGAAGAACCCATTCCTTCAAAATCAATATTTACACCATGTGCATTGCGTGATTGCAACAGGTTTATCAAATTTGTAATTAATGTTTGCTGAGAGGTGGAACTTCCTAAAAAGGTAGAATGATTACTAAACAAGGCAACACATAAACTTACATTTACCCCATTCGCCTGGGCATCAGATACTACCTGTGCAGTAGCCCAATTATGTGTACTGGTGGCATTTCCCGTAGATGCATTTACATCATAAGAAAAATAACATAAATCTGAAATACCACTCCAATCATAATTGGTTTCTAAACCATTATTCCAGTACGGATGCCAACCATATACGCGCTTATTTAAATTGCAGGTACGGGTATATGACTTTGGCCTTATGTTTTTAGGCCTCCCCGTCTGAATTGCTCTCAGGCTGTCCCATTGTACATTGGTATTTAAATTATATTGAGCGTATTTTTCGACCTGTTCCTGGTGAATGGATTTGTG
>JAHEXZ010000022.1 GCA_023251835.1 Bacteroidota bacterium
GGGAATCCTTCTTTATTTTTTATTTGTGCAACTATACCCCGTTACAAATACATTCCACTATTATCAACACTCCTATCTATTGCATTATAGCCATGCAATAGTGCCGTTAATATAAGTTGCGTACCTGCACAAAATAAATCCATTAGAAGATATAGATATATCTCAGTATAGCTGAACAGTTCAGAAATTTTATTAAATTTGAATAATCTGGTTTGGATTCACCCACGTAACAAGAAATGAAAAAACTGCTACTCATAGTATTATTTTTTCTAAGCTGTTATTCATGGGGTCAGAATAATATGATTGTAGTAACCAGTGCAGTACCTTCCCAATTGACAATTTGCGGTGCAGCCAAACAATTTACCGTAACCATTTACAATCCAACTCCTTTTGTTATTACCAGCGACACGCTGAAAGTAACTATGCCAACCGGTATAGAATATGAATCCGGATCCATTGCAGGTCCTCCAGGCACCATCTATATTGGTCATTTGTTCCCTAATACAGAAGTTTTTCTTTTGCCTAATATCCCCCTCCTGACAACTATAACTGTTACATTTAGGGCAAGTGCCAAATGTAATGTACTTAGCTTTATTTCGGGTGGAGGAGTAACAAAAAATAACGTACGTGTTAACTATACCGCTAATGGTATTCAAGGCTATGATCTGCAAAACACCAACTCTTATCTTGTAAAACAACCTTATCTTACAATAACTACAGTTACAAATCAATCTTATACAGGAAATATAGGAAACGTATTTACACGCTGTATCACCATTGTAAATGCAGGAGCCGGGGAATTAAACAATTTCACATTTACAGATACACATGGTTCGGGGATTCAAATTAACTCTGTAAATATCGGAACATTATTCCATTTGAATTCAACCTTAGAAAAGGTGGTGATTGACAGCAACCAATTTGCCGGAATTGGTGATGGAGACAAACTCTTTGAAAATGGAGAAAGTATCACCATTTGTGAAACAGTCGCCATTCTTAACTGTGTAGCTGCCTCATCGGCTTTTAAAGCTTTTTGGGGATGTAGTGTAAACGCTTGTCAGTCAGCCGTTTCGAGTGCCAACATTGTTTTCCCGAACTATATTCCGAATTTGGTTGTTACTCCAATACCTTCTCTGAACTCCTGTATTACACAAGCCAGCCTGCAGCAATTAAAAATTGTCAATGCAGGTTTGGGAAAAGCTACCAATATTTCATTGGATATTTTTCAATCTACTGGCGGTGGCTACAACAATGCTGTAGGCTCATATATAGATACGGGCAGTTTTACGATACAAACAGGTTTTTCAGGAACACCTTCTTCACTCACTTTCGCAAGCACACAAACCACCTCCAATTTAGGTTGTATGAACAATAATATAGGTAGGGCTGTTATTAATATAGCAGCTATTAATTCTGGAGATACAATCTATATAAAGTGGAATACCTATAGTTGCTGCTATAACTTCTGTACAAATATCGGAAAAAGATATGTTAATGGCTGGCGGTACAAAGGAACTTATCAGAATATTTGTTTGAACAACTATGTTATTTACGAAAACTGGGGAAGGGTATATTCGAATATTTATGCCGATCTAACAGACAATGGTTCGCCTTCCACATTGAGTTATGTACAAACCGGCACTTTTAAATTTTTATTTTCAAACTATGGCAATAGTTATCCTGTAGGGTCTGGTGCCTGTTGGAAATTTGAAATCACACTTCCGACCTCCTCCTGTTTAAGTTATGCCGGAAATCTTCATATCCTAAGATCGAACGGAATTAATACCTGGCTGCCCTCTTCCATAACAACTTCAGGGAATATACTTACTGCCATTTTTAATGCTCCGCCCCCCTGGAGCCTGGCTCAGGCAGAATTGAAGTTTGATATTTCTCTCGATTGTTCAAATTGTGCGGGGCCTTCCGGCTCAAATGCAATTACTGTAAAATCATTTTATATTCCCAATAACACATGCGGTTGTGAAATAGGTGTTTCCTGTTATACCCTTCCATTAAATATCAATTGTCCTGCTCCCTGTGTAGGAATGGAATTTACCTATTTCAGTTTGAAACGTACCAACTTCGGTTTACCTGACAATGAACCTGGTGGAGGAAATGGTTTACCAGATGGCAGCGGGAGCCTTGATTTTACGAAAGTAAAAGCCATCAGGGCAATGTATGGGGATACGGTTAAGGCTTCCTTTAACGGCAGGATTAAAACCAATCTTACCTATCCTAACTGGCAGTATTGCTTTGCCCGGGAACGTTTGTCGAATGGCAACCGTGTAACGTACCTTGACGCAGAGTTAAGAATATACCGTAACGACTCTTTGCTTGCTACCTGTAATAGTTTTACACCAGTAGTTACAGATAGCAGCAGTACCAGAATTTTTAAATACAATCTCAGTAATTCTATACTTGGCTCCTGTTTTCCCGGTCCCTATATAGACAACGATTCTGTTGTATTTGAGCCTCGTTATAAAGTCACTTCCAATATTGGCAATTCTGCTCCGTTGCTTTGCTATTCCTCGAACTACTATTATGTAAGTGATATTCCCAACCCTGATCCTGACCTCAGCCCTAAAATAGATTCAACCCATAAGTTTCAATGTGGTACCTACAATGGTAGTTGTTCCATTATCGGCTATTTTTACCGCAGCTGGGATCCTGAAGGGTACGATACCAAGTCCTGTAACAATGTTGTTTTGTCACAAAGCTATTATCTAAGCATTGGTCCCGGAGATAACAACTATGCAGGCGGAAATCTGTTTCCATACGAGTACCGTAATTGGGCACATATAGAAAATCTAAAAGCGATCATTCCAAGTGGATATACCTATATTTCAGCTCGCTTTAAAGAATCCAGAACCGCAGGAACTTTAACTCAGTATACCAGCCCATGGATAAATCTTAGCCCGGTCGACTCTACTTCCGATACAATCGATTTTCCTGTAGAACAATATTTTCAGGGTTATGGAGGTACGCAGTTGTCCCTAAGTGATGATGGGTTTGACGGAACCTTGGAAGTAACCATCCAGCCAAGCTGCGAGGTAACCCCAGGCATATACCAGGATATACAGTATGATTGGAATTTTAAAGCTATTCCTCCTTTAACAGGTGCGGGAAGCGATACCACATTCATATCAAAACTCGATGACCATGTTGTGTACGATCCGCCAGACCTGTTTGTACAATCATTATTGCCTTCTGTGTTTGCCCTTAACACAACCACAGCCTGGGACATCAGCATTTCCAATACTTCGAATGTATCTGATGCGTTAAATGCCTGGTTGAGTGCACCGGTGATTTCCGGAGTATCCATTGTTCAGGTGTTTGACCTGGATAGTAATGTTACTATTCCTCTAACGGGCAATACGTATCAATTAGGTACTGTTAATGCATCATCGATGCGTAATTTCAGGTTAACCGGAACATTTACGTCCTGTTCTGTAGACAGTATTATTGTTTATTCCGGCTGGAACTGCCATGATGGTTATCCTGCAAGTGTGGATACATATCCATGTACACCCGAAAGAATTGCACTTACACTCACCCCACTTACACCTGCCTTCTCAGTGAACAGTACGGGACCCGGGGTAATTGATCTATGTGACACGGTAGAATATCTGTCTGAAGGCACCAATATACAGCTTGGTACCGGCTACAATATGATTTTCAGGGCCAATTTGCCGGCAGGTTCCTCTTATGTGACAAATTCTTCCAAACTCAGTTACCCGGATACAAATTCTTATCACTTTATTCCAAACCCAACTATTTCGGGTGATACACTTACATGGAACATATCAAGTTCCGATAGTCTTCTGGGTATTGATGGATTGAAAGGACTTCTGAATGACAGTTTAAATTCATTCAGAATCAAATTTAAAATTGCTACGCTGCCGGATTGTAATTTTGTACCCGGAAGCAGTATATATTTTGTGCTTTTGGGAGAAGCAGCCTGCGGGCTTTCTACTGAGCTGGACGTATCCCTGTCTCCGCCCATATACATTACCGGAGCCACGCAGCCTTATACTACCGCAATTAATATAACCACTACTTACCTTTCGCCCTGCGCTGATAACTCTACCATGCATATAGCAGTTCATAACCTGGGACCTCCTTCATTCGGCAGCACAGATTCTTTGCTTATTAAACTGCCTGTCGGTGTTTTCTTCATTACCGGATCCTTTGCCGGTATCCATAACGCTCCTACCAACGGTACACCTGTACAATATACTTCCGGTGGAAATACCTATTTGATCTGGAGATTGCCTGCGGGAACAGCAGCCGGAGACAGCACCATATTTTCGTTTGATTACAGCGGTGACCCTCATGATCTCTCCTGCAGTATTGTATTTTTTGAAGCCAAAACCTATAGCATTAGCGTTCTTACCTGCATTGGATCAGGACTTACGTGTGTAACCAATATTACCACTGGAGATACAACACTTGCTGTTTTCACCTATAAAGCATATTTGTCGCTTACCAATGCAAATAGTACGGCTATACCTTATGCACCCAGCCAGGAAATTGTTACCATGTATTTTGATATTACAAATACTGGGCAGGCCATCTTATCAAATGCTGATTCAATCATACAGTTTTACTATGATGCAAATGGAAATGGCCTGTATGATACTTCCGATGTATTCCTGACCCAGGATACTGTTGTTATTCCTAAAGACACTACGATACATTATTCTAAAATACTGCATATAAATGCAGGGCAGACCTGTTCTATAATTGCTATAGTTGATCCTGCCGTTAATCCCTGTGTCTGTAACCCTGCCCAAATACAGCTACAACCACCGTTGTTAAGTTTAAACAATGATAGCACCTTATGTTCGGGAGCAACCCTTCCTATTGGAACATCCACTATAATTGGTTACACATACAATTGGGCTCCACCAACGGGTTTAAATGATACCACCATTGCCAACCCTATACTTACCACTTCAAATTCAACAAATGCACCGGTTGCAACTACTTACATACTCACTACTAACCGGATTGGCTGTAGCTCAAATGACACAATAGTGATTACGGTAAATCCAATTCCGGCATCCAATGCAGGTCCGGATATTGATATATGCCCGAACGATACCGGGCAGCTGGGCAGCGGATCCACTCCTGGCTATGCCTATCTTTGGTCACCTTCAGCAGGAATTAGCGACACCACCTTGTCATATCCAACAGTTATATTGAATAGTCCCGGCACAAGCACCTACGTTGTAACTGCCACTTCCTTCGGTTGTATTTCTACTGATAGTGTTCTTGTAACAGTTAATCCTATTCCTATATCTGATGCAGGCCCGGACATACTCGGCTGTGCTACAGCAATCCCCGAAAATATAGGAACTACAGCTACTACAGGTTATACTTATCAATGGACACCTGGTTCCGGATTGAGTGATTCAACGGATTCGAATCCGGACATAACACTGCTTACACCCGATACGCTCACCTATATTGTCACAACAACGGCTCTTGGCTGTTTTTCATCTGATACGGTTTCAGTTACCATAAACCCTTTACCAACTGCAACAATCATCGGAACTATTACTGTTTGTAAAAATGCTCCGGCACCACGTATTACTTTCACAGGGGCCAATGGTACAGCACCATATACATTCACATATATACTCAATAACGGGGGAAACCAAACAATAACAACCAGCAATAGTGATACCGTGAGCATAACCGTTTCTACAGCCATTGCAGACACGTTTAAATACACGCTGGTAAATGTGCAGGAATCAAGTTCAACCGCTTGTTCACAATTGCAAAATAGCAGCGCCACAGTTACTATAAATCCACTGCCTTCGGCAACCATTACAGGCACTGCACAGGTTTGTATAAATGATCAGCCACCCACTGTCACATTTACCGGGGCTTCGGGAACTGCTCCATATACGTTTACATACACAATTAACGGAGGAAACAACCAAACGATTACCACTACTATTGGGGATAGTATAGACATTCCTGTTTCAACAGCCATAGCTGACACCTTCATATATATACTGTTAAGTGTGCAGGATGCAAGTTCTACCGCTTGTTTGCAACTACAGCCCGACACTGCAACAATTATTATTGACCCACTGCCGGTGGCTGATTTTGGTTTTGATAATGTTTGCTTTCAGGAAGATATATACTTTAACGATTCCTCCATTATTGCCAGCGGCTCTATTAATTCATGGTCTTGGGATTTTGGAGATAGTAGTTCTTCATACACTGCTCAAAATCCTGTTTACATTTATCAAAGCCCTGGAACATATACTGTTTCATTAATTGTAACAACCACTGATGGCTGTAAAGATACCCTGGTTAAAACCGCTGTGGTGCACCCATTGCCCGATGCCCAATTTTATACTTCACCCACAGCCATTGGAATATGTGATGGTACAACTATTCTTTTTAACGATACTTCAACTGTTGCCAGTCCGGATGTGATACAGTCATGGAACTGGAATTTCGGGGATGGAAGCCCGGTGAACATTAATCAGAATGTATCTCATTTATATGCTGCCACAAACCCTTACACTGTTCAGTTAAATGTAGCTTCCGACTTTGGTTGTATTGATTCAATTGCAAAACCAATTACTATAAACCCTAAACCTGTTGTTAACTTCTCTGGTGACCCTGTTGCGGGCTGTGAACCGTTATGCGTTTCTTTCATTGATTCATCTATTATTTCAACAGGCAATAATGTTTATTGGACATGGAATGTAGGTGATGGCGCTATCATCACTAATTCTCAAAGTTTTGAGCATTGCTACACAGATGATTCGGTCTTTTCTCTACTGTCATTCAACATTTTATTAACCGTTACTTCTGATAGCGGGTGTGTCGACTCTTTATCCAGAAGTAATTATATTACCGTATATCCTGCCTCATCTGCTGATTTCACAGTTGAACCTGAAACTACTACTGTTGTTAACACACTCATTTCATTTGTTAATTTATCTACCGGTGCAACACAATGGAACTGGGATTTTGGGGATGAAGCTGGTTCAAACATTACTAATCCGGGCACCCATAATTATCCAACAGATACCGGGACATATCAAATAACACTGATCACTTCAACACAATACGGTTGTAAAGATACAGCATATAAAACCGTAATAATTGAAGGCGATTTTTCATTTTATATTCCTAATGCTTTTACACCAAATGGAGATAATATAAATGATTTCTTTTATGGAAAGGGGGTTGGCATAAAAGAGTACGACCTATGGATATTCGACCGCTGGGGCAACATGATTTATCGTGGACAAGAGATACCGGTAGAAAACTCAAGATGGGATGGCAGGGCCAATGTTGGAAAGGATATAGCTCAAATGGATGTTTATACCTGGAAAGTAGCCATCACTGATATTTTCAATAATAAACATAAATACATCGGAACGGTAACGCTTGTAAGATAAAATCAGTAGAAAATATTTGATGATAATTTTACATTCAACCAAAAAGTCTCAATCTCAAAAAGGTTTTTAGCTTAAGACAAAAGAAGGCAGTATGTGACTAATAAATAACAATTTTTTTCACCATACTATTCCTGTCTGATAAAAGTCTTAAATAATAAACCCCGGAGGCTTGTGCGCTCAAATCAAGCAGGTATTCCGTTCTATCTCCAAAAAATTCTTTCTCCTGTATTGTTTTACCTAATGAATTTATTATAATAAACCTGTTAACTCTATGGTTGGGAGTTAAACGTAAAGTAAATTCCCCATAAGACGGATTGGGATAAATCAAATCGGATTCTTTAATTCTATCTGCTTGTATTCCCAAAGATTGATCGAAAAAGAATCTGCCAATATCAGAGCTGGAACCATCCGGATCATTTGCAAAAGCAGGGTCTCCCATATCAATAGCAGCAGAGCCGGGCAATATATGAAAATCCCCGTTAGGGTTAGATACCGGATAGATAAACATAGGATTACCGGTAATATTGCCTGTTCCAGGGAGCAACGTATCATTTGCCAGAGAATAGGATATAGATAAAAAAGCTGTAGAATCAACATTCCAGGCAGTATCAGAATCAGCAATAATACAATTGGTTACCGTTAAATGACCCGGTCCCCATATTTGATTCAAGTGATTATATGAATTAACACCCACCCTGTTATGGAACAATGTATTATGATCAGCCACCACATGAGCTCCTGATTTGGCACCTATACCCAGGCCACAACCAACAATAACGTTATGATTTATATTTACATTCATACAGTATTCTCCATCAGAAACACCTTTATTAAGCAGATTAAAAATATAATTTCCTTCAATAATTACGGTATCACAACCAATACTATCGGTTTGGCCTATATCAAATCCATCGTCTCCTCCTCCATAGAGATAGTTATTGGTAAATGAAATATTATTTGAGGCATCAAAATCAATATTATCATTATCGCCAAATGTCATACGAAGTGTGCAACCATCAATAACTGCTCCATTGCAATATTGACCGTGAATTTTTTCTCCGGTATTTGTTGAATCAAGAATACAATCTTTTATCAGAATATTAGGACATTGGTACAAGGAAATACAACGCAGATTATTTTTAAAACGACAATTTTTTACTTCTAAAGTAGAATAATACCCATATATTGCACCAGGCTCCTGCTGGCTGTATACACTATATCTTGCATTTTCAAAAATCACATAATCAAATGTTGATTTTTGATTAAGGGCGCTGTCCAATAAAATATTTCCCCAAATAGTATCCTTTGCATGAATATAAACAGGTTGAGCAGCCGTACCCAAAAAGCTGACCTTGCCTTTTACAATAAGATGCGTATTCTCCGCCATTTTAATTTCCACTCCGGGATCAACAGTTAAACTACAGCCAGGTGCTATAGTAATAGAGGTATCAATAATATAAGGTGAACCGGTTATGGTTAATACCTCTCCACAGCCAAGCACTGAAGGCAAATAGGTTTGCCCGAGAAACGGTGTTGAAATGAGCAATGTTAACTGAAAAATAAATATGTTTTTTTTCATGTGTAGAACTCTTTTGATTATCCCATATATATAATTATGGCTTTTACTATAATATTCAATACAGCTAAATAGCCTAAAAATAATGTGCCTGTTTTTCTATTCAATGTGATATAATGAAAAAAGTTCCAGCTCTCTCCATTTCTCTCCATTTTATGGGCACAATTTTTACATTGTTTCTCATAAGTAAGCATGGAAAATATGGAACGCGTAAAAAAAGTAATCCATTCAATAACCGGTAATTTTTTCCTCAAAAGGGTTACTCCATTGCCTTCCACAATGCAACTTTTAAAAGACCTTTATCCCACAATTGATTGGACCAGAGTACATTTTTATGAAGGATTGCCCTGGTTTACACCTCTGATTGCCCCTTATGTTAATGCACAGGCATTACCACACTTTTACTCATTTAGTCGTTTCAATATATACATCCGAAAATTTGATGAGTCGCGAATACAATGTGTAAGTGATATTGTTCACGAAGCGTTTCATGTCCTGCAAGCCATGAAGTTCTGGAAAGGATATGGATTAGGGATAATAAGAGGATTTACTATTTATTATAGTGCTGTTTTCGCAAAACACGGATACAGAAACAATCTTTTTGAAATTACCGCATACGACCAGGAATTCCGCTTTCTGGATTTTTGTGAAAAACATCACCAGCACGGAATTGTGCCCGAAGCAGATGCCCGTATATTTCAAGATGTTCCTATGGAAGCTTCGCTCATTTTCAGAAATTTCTCATTTCAATACCAAAGAAATTATTTGCTACTTATCTTAAGCTTTATAGTATGTCTGCTACTTGCAGCAATTAAACCGATCATAGATGTATTCATATTTTTAATCGGTTTTATAATTCCGGAAAAAACCTCACTATAATTCAACTGAATGAGTTTGCGAAAGACGGTAAACTCCCCTTCTCCTAACTAAAACCACTCTTAAAAAATAAAATCTAAAGTAAAGATTTACAGAAAGTTATAAAAAAATTTGCATCTGATTAAACTTTAGTATTTTTAGTACGTCTAACAATTAAAATAAGATTTATGCAACACACAGATCAGGAGATAATAGACCTGTTTCGCGACAAAGAATCAAGAAATCTGGCTATTCAATCTATGATAAAACAATACCAGGTAAGGTTATACTGGCACATCAGGCGAATAGTAATAGATCACGATGATACAGATGATGTCTTACAAAATACATTTATTAAAGCATGGAAAGGGATGGAAAATTTCAAAGGAGAAGCAAAAATATATACCTGGCTATTCAGAATTGGTACAAATGAGTCAATTACTTTTTTAAGACAAAAACGTTCGAACTTAAGCTCAATTCATCCAATTGAATACCATTTAAGTAATTCGATTTCTTCTGATCCATATTTCAAAGGAGAAGAAATACAGTTAAAACTACAAAAGGCAATTTTATCTCTACCGGAAAAACAACGTATTGTATTTAACATGCGCTATTATGATGAAATGCCTTACGAAAAAATGTCGGAGATTTTAGAAACTTCAGTTGGTGCGCTAAAAGCATCTTATCATATAGCAGCAAAAAAAATTGAAGAACAATTGTTAAACCATTAAACAAAGGAACTCATGGAAAATAATTACGATAACCTTTCAGAAGAAATTTTTTTACCTGGCATTGGTAAAGAAAATCCTTTTGTACATCCTGAAGGTTATTTTGACTCTTTTTCTGCCCGTATGCTGAACAGGATTGAGTTTGAACAAGAGCTGGAAGAATACAAAACCTTAGCAGGAATAGATCGGCAGTTGAAGTTTGCTGTTCCCATAAATTACTTTCAATCACTTGAAAATATACTGGAATATAAATACGAATTATCGCTTTACCCTGAACTTAACAAAATACCCAAAGAACCTATAAAGGACTTACCACATGATTATTTTGAGACGCTGGATAAAAAAATTATGAATCGCTTGGAACTATCCTCGGAATTAAATGAGTTCAGGGTTTTGTCTTCATTAGAAAAGAAAAACAACTTTTCCGTGGTTCCCGATTATTTTGATAACAACGTATCTAGGGCAGAAGAAAAATATCAGGCAGCAAACCGCCCTGTTATAAGTATTTTCAAACAAATACAAGTCACCCTCTTACAACCCAAAATGGCTTATGCTGCCGGACTGGCCTTATTGATAAGTCTTTCGGCAATATGGTATTTTAAGAAAAATGACTCTCCTTTTCAAACAACAGGTGACTGCAAAACACTGGCGTGCGTTGAAAAGCGTGAATTGCTTAATGAAAAAACCATCGGTGATTTTGACGATGAGAGTTTATATGATATGGTAGATGTAGATCAATTAGATAAAAATGTATCAGAGGATGATAATAGTAGTAGTAGTATGGACTCAACAAGAAAGGATATAAAAGAATGAAAGCGAATTTTAAATATATGGCTTTTGTATTTTTACTGGCCTTGCTGGTGAATAGAACTTCATTTGCACAACCGGAAACAAAAAAAGATAAAATAGATGCACTGAGAGCTGCATTTATAAATAAAAAAGCTAACTTCACACCACAGGAGTCTCAAGCGTTTTGGCCACTATACAATGAAATGAATGATATGCTGCATGCTGCCAGAAAAACATTCAAACAACAATACAATAATAATACTAATTATGATTTTTCAACTGATAAAGAGGCTGAGGCTTATCTTGTTGCTGAGTTATACCTGAAACAAAAAGAGTATGAAATTTACAGGGATTATTATGAAAAATTCAAAAAAGTGCTTCCGGTAAAAAAGGTCGCTGTAATTCGAAGAGCAGAGGAAGATTTCAAAAAGGAAATTATAAAAACAATAAAAGAAAATTAAAAAAACGTGAAAAAGTGCCGGGTATATATATTTTTAATACTGGGCTTTGTATTTTTTTATACAAAGCTTATGGCATTTTATAACAATGACAGTACCAAACAAATCAAACCACCTAAACATTATTTCAATCAGGTTCTATATATCGATTATTATCTCACGGGAAAAAGAAACCTGGATACTATTAATATGATCTCCAAAAGGTTAAAATCTTACCAGATCAATCAGTTTGCCGTGGGCTACAACATTCCTGTGATAACAAAAGATTATTACAACAAAGACAGTACGCGAATTTCCAATATTCATTTCCTGCTTACTGCCAATTATTCAAGATTAGACCTGAATTTTGGTGGTATCTCTAAACATACTATGACTAAATTTTCCTTAGGAGGCAGACTAATATATAACAATGGAAAAAAAAGCATTTTCTTTGTTGAACTATCACCTTTTACAACGCAGGATGTAGGCTACAGCTATACCAGAGTAACACGTTTGGCAGGTACTGTTTTGTATAATTACTCACCCAACGATTATCTGGGCATGAGAGTGGGTTATACACGCCTGTTTTTTTTAGGAAATCGTTATTCTCTTCCTTATGTTGGTTTTAGAGTTGGTAAGTTGGATGGCGTAAATTTAAGTATTCAATTTCCAAGGGCTGTTACATTTACCATTCCAATGGGCCCTGTTATACGAACAAGCTTATTTACACGCCCACAAGGTGGTTTTTATACTTTTGCCAATCATGATTCTCTTAAGATTGGTAATATCTATGAAAATCAAAAACTGTATTTCGGCAGATATGAGTTTCTTTCCGGAGTGAGGGTAGACATACAGCCAACAAAACTTTTTAATCTTTATTTTAGCAGTGGTTTTACTACTAAAAATATGATTTTATTTTACTATGCTGCACCTAAAAATAGCACTTCTCCCTACCGAAATAATTATACGCAGAATATCAGAAGCAGTATCTTTCTGAGCTTCGGCTTTGTATTCAGGTTTGGTAAAACAAAATCTATATACAACAACAACCAAATGTACGAAGCATTTGACATAAACAATACAATAACTCCTGGTGATAACGGGGCATACAATGGTAATGGCGATATCCCAAGCCCAGCAAAAAAAATGAAAAAATTTAATACAAATGAAGTGCTTGATTTAATTGAAATGCAGGATTTGTATTAATATTGAACAACCGGATAAGACAGCTTTATTACAAAACCCTGCTTAAACAGAGAACGATAACAAAAAAAGGGATCGTTGATTTCTAATATCCATTTTATTTACTTAAAGCTTCACCCTGATGATTTTGTTCTTCCAGTGTCCATCCGTCAGTAACAGTTGTTTCCAGCCATACCTTTCCCGATTTTCTGAATACCTGTGCAGATAGCCCGAATACATTTCTGAAATTATATTCAAGCTCTTTCACCGTCATCGCTGGTGTTATTGTAATTTCTTTTTTAACGTTGTGAAAAGTTTTGAACTCACCCAGGGTTTTGGTGGCGGGTTCCAAAAATCTTTTGGCAGAGCCCTCACTCGCTGAATGAGGTCTTGAAAAGAACTCCAGTTTCAGGTAAGGGAAAAGTGCATTAAATTCTGCCTGTATAGCAGCTATTTTTTTTCTGCTATTAATTTTAATCTTCATTTTGTTTATCAGGTTTATTATATATATAATCATCACGTCTGGCAGTTTTCTAATCCATTGAAAAAACGCTTTCTGTTTACAATAAGTTTCTTATTATTCATGAAGTATTAACAATGGTACTCTGGCATGAAATGCCATGCGTTTGGTGTTGGATTCATGAAGCAGGTTTTGAAACAGTGTATGTTTCTGAGCAACCATAACTATCATATCCATTTTATGTTCCTCAGCAAAATCATTAATTCCGTCAATTACATCATCGTTTTTTGTAAAATCAAATGAATGTTCAACATCTTTAAGCAAATGACTTACTTTAAAACTTTCAACAGTTTTATTTACAGAATATAGCAACTCTTGCTCCTCAGGAACAATATTCAATACGTGTATTTGTGCCTGAAAAGAAAGAACAAGATCTATTATTGGTTCAAAAACTGATGTATTTTTAATTGCGCTGTAGTTACAGGCCAGTACTATTCTACTAATTTTTCTAAATCTGGTATGCTTATTTATTATAAGCACAGGACATATTGATTTTTTTATAACAGCAGTAGATATACTTCCTACAAGTCTTTCTGTAAAATATCCGACACCTTCCATTCCCATTATAATAAAATCTACTTTATTTTCCTCTGCAAAGGTTACAATACCTTTAATGGGTACACCGTGTATACTGGCATATTCCACCATCATTTTGTTACCATATTTTGTTTGAAGATTTTTTTGAATTATCCTCAACTTTTTCTTACGCTCCTGCCCTATCTCATGTTCCGATACCGAAATAATAGCTTCTGCAGGAACTGCGGGTTTATGATACACATGGAACAACATAAGTTTTGCCTGTATAGCTAATGCAAACTCCGCTGCATAATTTATTGCGTTATGCGCAGTTCTTGAAAAATCTGTTGGAACAAGTATCTTCTTCATAGTCTTAGTAACTAACTAAAAAATAAGTACCAATAAATCCAGCAAAATGGCAGTCATACTTGCCCCAAATATCAAACGCATAGGAGCTACTGCCAGCATAAGCGTCAAAGCAAAATTCTTCAGATAAAATTTTATGCGAGGTTTTTGCCGTAGAAAAACCCAACTGCTGTGTTTTGATTGACGAATTCATATTATTTTGTTTTTAAATTAAAAAATTAAATTATCAAGTGTCCAAACATTCCAGGAACGAGGCACAAGTAATAAAAAAAGTAGCAGTACTAAACGCGGGAATACAAACCGCATATCCCACATGGGCGAGTTTATACTAAATGCAACCGAGGCAACTAGTAAATTTATTCCCAATAGGTACAAAGCGCAATACTCAAAAAGACCAAGGGTTAATAAACAACCTCCTATCAGCTCCGAATATGATGTATACCAAACTCCACATATTGTAATGAATTTAGGAACACCCTTATTTTCAAATGTAGGCTCATAAGTAGTTATTACATTTTTTATTTTAATATTAATAACTGCATCATACCCCTGAAAAAAAAATAACAGGCCAAGAAAAATTCTCGCTATCGATGTTGCTACTATCTCATGGCATTGGGTAATTATTTCCATCACATTGAATCCACATTATTATGATGATAACAAAGTTAGTGGACCGGTAACGGCTATTAAATGAGGAGAGTCAATAATGTATATGATTATTATCAGCAAGCTGAACAGCCTGTTTTTCAAGCCAAACAGGCTGTTTTTTACAGCAATATGGAGTAATATTCCGAATCGGGAAATTGTAATATTAAGAATTGACTAATTTTTCAATTTAACCAGTTTATCATAGTTAAGAATAGTAATAGTGCCCCCGGCTATCTCAATATAATCTTCGTCTTTAAAATCACTAAGGGTACGAATTACTGTTTCAGTAGCTGTTCCAACCATATTGGCAAGATCTTCTCTGGATATGTTCATGCTAAATTTCACATCTCCCTCCTTTTTATATTTATCGGAAAGTTTAACAAGCGCTTCTGCAACTCTTTTTCTTACTGAATTATAGGCCAGTTTAATAAGCCGCTGTTCATTTTCACGTAAATTATTAGAAAGCAATTCTATAAACTTCCGTGATACTTCTGCATTCTTGTATAGTAGTGAAAAAAAATCTTCTTTAGGAATCATATAAATTTCACAGTCATCCATTGCAACGGCAGAACTGCTATATACTTCATCCTGTAGCAAAGAGAGGTAACCAAAAAAATCTCCTTCTTTATGCAGTTCAGTAATTAACTCCTTACCAAAATCATTAGATTTATATATTTTTACCTTACCCTTGCCGATAAAATAAATACCTTTGGGATAACTACCTTCTTTGTATATACTATCTTTCTTTTTATAAATTCTTACATCTCTTGATTCTGATACCTTTTTCAGCGATTCAATACCTTTAGCTTCATTAATAAAGTCATCTATACCCTGAATGTTTTTTGTAAATTCTCTTCTAAGAATTTCATTTTTCTTAAGACGGCTTTCAATTGCATTTAACAGTTCCACATCATCAAAAGGTTTTGTCAGATAATCATCCGCGCCCATTTCCATTCCTTTTCTAAAATCGCTGCGCTCTGCTTTAGCAGTTAAAAAAATAAACGGAATACCGGAGGTTTCTTCATTTTTCGACAACATATGCAATACTCCATGTCCATCTAATATAGGCATCATAATGTCGCAAATAATAAGATCTGGCTTGTCGCTTTGTGCAAGCTCAACACCTTCTTTGCCATTTTTAGCAGTGATTACATCATATTGTGCCAGTTTGAGAATTTCCGATGTATTCTCACGCACATCTTTATTGTCCTCTATTAAAAGAATTTTCTTCATTATATATAAATTTGTTTTAGTAACTGTCAGTTTCTCATACAACCACCTCAAACATACATGCTGATTGGTTTTACAAAGGAACGTTTATGGTAAACACAGAACCCTTATTTTCTTTACTTTCATATTCAATACGACCATTCATTAATTCAGCATATTTTGCAACAATACTCAAACCCAAACCAGTCCCCTGAATATGGGTGGCGTTGTAGCCTCTGAAAAAACGCTCAAACAAATGTTTCTGATCTTCTTTTGAAATACCTATTCCATTATCTTTCACAGAAATTTTAACCGTGAAATCAGATACCTGCGTATTAATTTCAACAAGACCATTTTCAGGTGAAAACTTGATTGCATTTGAGATAAGGTTAAACAAAACATTTTTCAACAATTTTTTATCCAGAAAAGTAGTTTCATCACCTGAATAGTTTTGTATAATTTTCTGACCTTTGGTTGCCATTACCTGCATTTCCATTACAACCTCATTAATAAATTCTTTCAAATTGAGCTCTTCAAGTATATTCTCTATTTTTCCTTCCTCCAGTCTGCTAACAGATAAAAAGTCATTTAAAATGTCTGTAAGGTTGTTGATAGAAGCTTTTATTTTATTGATATGCTTCGATTGATTTTCCTTATCATTTTGTTCTCCATATTTCGAAACCAATGAAAGCGAAGAAAGCATTGTTGTAAGAGGTGTTCTAAATTCATGTGAAGCCATAGATACAAAACGCGATTTCAACTCATTCAAATCTTTTTCTTTGCTAAGAGCCCGATGGAGGTCACCCTTTGTTTTTTCCAGTTCTTCGATTGCTTCTTCAAGAATGAGTGTTCTGTTTCTTACCTGCCTTTCAAGTTCAATAGAGTAGTTTTTCAACTTTTCTTCGG
Organism: Bacteroidota bacterium; assembly: GCA_023251835.1. Taxonomy (GTDB): domain Bacteria; phylum Bacteroidota; class Bacteroidia; order 2-12-FULL-35-15; family 2-12-FULL-35-15; genus 2-12-FULL-35-15. The sequence continues at coordinate 17,160 of JAHEXZ010000022.1, forward strand.
CTTGTTTACGGGTTGTAACATCCACAAGAAAGGCAATTACAAACCGTTCTCCATTCCAGATATATGGACTTAAACTGATTTCCACAGGAAATTCGATTCCGTCTTTTTTCAAACCAAACAATTCCATACCTGCTCCCATTGCACGGGCATGCGGATGCTGGCTATATTTCTCTCTGTAATCAACATGGCCTTTTGCAAACCTTTTAGGTACCAGCACTTCTATTTTCTTGCCAAGCAATTCATCCCTTTCATAAGCAAAAAGTTTTTCAGCGCTTGGATTAATCCGTGTAATCTCACCCTTATTATTTGCCACAATAATAGCTTCCGTAGCATACAAAAAAAGGGCTTCAACACCTTCTTTTCCTTCCATTTTATTATTTAAACTAATATTCATGGCGAATTTACGGACTAAATGCCAAAAGTATTCTTTCACTGCAATAAAAAATATGACAAAAGTCATGCAGCCTTCTAATCCGCCTCATAAGAAATTTTGTTTCCAAAAGTGACTTTTGGAGCATAAAACCCCTTATTTTTATAGTTTTTATTGAACAACTTAATAAATATCAATCTCATTAATAAAAAAATGAATGCTATGAAACATTTTCAGATAAAAAACATCCTTATCCCCACCGACTTCTCCAAAACCGGGCTTTTAGCTCTTGAACATGCTTCATTCATGGCTCGTTTGTATAAGGCAAACCTTTATCTCATGCATGTAATTGAAATAACAGAAAATACATTTGATATATACAGCCCGGTAATTCAGATAAAAAATCTGGATGAGATTGAAAAAATTGCTTTAAACCAGTTGGCAACCCTTGCCACAAGATTAAAAAAAGAATATAACATAAAAGCTACTATTCTATGCAGTAGAGGAAATATATCAGCAGAAATAGTTACGGCTGTTACAAATAACGATATTGATCTTGTAGTTATGGGAACTCATGGCGCTAAGGGTTTCAATGAATTTTTTATAGGCAGCAATGCACATAAAACAGTTACTGTATGTCCTTGTCCGGTAATTACTGTACAAAGCCATGCAAAAAAACTTGGTTTTACTGATATTGTGCTTCCCATTGATGACACTTTGTACTCAAGACAAAAAACAGATTATGCAATTACATTAGCAAAGAAATATGGTTCAAGAATACATATACTCGGGCTTATAGAAAAAAATGGCACCACAGATCCAAACAAGTTCAAAATCAAACTCGATTCAATAGAAAAAATGGTAAAAAAGGCTGGTTTGGCTTATGATTGTAAAACTATTAAGGATGGAAACCTGGCAGAAGCAGCCATGAAATACTCAAAAAAGATAAAAGCAGCTTTAATTGTTATTTTAACCGGCCATGAATCTGATATTACTGGCATGTTTTTAGGAGCTTTTGCAAAACAGATTGTAAACCATTCCAGGGTACCAGTAATGAGTATACATTCAATGGAAGGTATTTATGAACCAATCTCGCTTGCAGCAGCTAATCCATTTTAACCTTGTTCAATAGTATGAAAACAATCCTTGTACCAACTGATTTTTCAGCAGCAGCAGCAAATGCGGCTGAGTATGCAGTACATCTTTCAAAAGATTTAAAGGCTACTGTAATTTTGCTACATGTTTATCACTTTCCGACCTCAGTTTCTGAGGTGCCGATAATGGTAGTTACACCTGAAGAGCTGGAAAAGCAAAACAATGCGTTACTTAAGAAAGAAGCTGCCCGGATAAAGAAAAAAACAGGTGTTGGGGTAAAATATATAGCTAAACCGGGACTGGCTGTGGATGAAATAATTGAAGAAGGGAAAAAAGCCACTTTAACTGTAATGGGAATGCGAGGGGCCGGTAAAGTGGGTGAAGCCCTGTTAGGCAGCATTACTACCACTACTTTACGAAAAATACAAAACCCACTACTTGTAGTCCCAGACAAAGCCAACTATAAAAAACCTGAAGTAATAGTGTTCGCAACGGACTACGATCCAAAAATAAATCTGCAAACAATTGATACATTAAAGGAGTTCAGGAATATTTTTCATTCTAAAATATATGTTGTAAATGTGAAGCAGAAAAAAGAATCCGTAGCAGTAAAAGAGGTTTTTTCAGATACATTAGAGAACAAGCTAAATGATACTGAACATGTTTACTACTTCGCTGAAAAAGAAGACTTAGCTGAAGGTATCAATGAATTTGCTAAAGGCCATCATGCTGATATAATAGCAATTATACCGCACCATTACAACCTGATGGAGCGTTTGTTTCATAAGAGTATCAGCAGAAAAATGGCCTTTCATTCCAGCATCCCATTACTTGCTCTTCCTGATCTATAACAATCCTACTTCGGGTAAACGAGTTTGCGGAAAATAGCAAACTCATTTACCCGGTATAATTTTCAATAGCGATACTAAAACAGCAATCTTAATCATTCCTAACGATAATCGTACGGAATTGAAATAAAAAATAAAGTTAAAAGAAATGCACTGGCCCAAATTAACATCTGACAAAATAAAAAAGAGGATAATTGAGGCACTAACCAAGAATGTAAATTATAGGAAAACCCCTATATTAGGGGTTCCTGCAACCTATCTTGATCCTGAAGTATTTTATGATGATGCTCCTTTTCTCAATAATGCTCCCTTTTTATCTACGCTTATAGCCAATCCCAATCATATTGGTTGTCATACTTTGGGTGGCGATACCGAAAAACTTTTTAAAGGAACCCAGGAAATAGAAAAAGAATTAATAAAACTTTGTGCAGAACAGATTTTTTATGGGAACCCCGATGCACAAGATGGATACATTGCTTCAGGTGGGACAGAAGCTAATATTGAAGCCTTGTGGATATACAGAAATTTTTTTATAAAACAATACAACGCGCAACCAAACGAAATAGCGCTTATTTATTCAGAAGATAGCCATTATTCATTAGCAAAAGGGAGTAATATTTTAAATATTAATTCCATTAAGATAAGTGTTGAACCAACAAACAGGATTCTTAACCTTTTGGAATTAGAAAAAAAAACAGAATTGGCAAAAGCCAATGGAATCAAACATTTTATTGTGAATATGAATTTGTCAACTACTATGTTCGGCTCTGTAGACGATATTGATAAAGTAACTATGTTGCTCAATAGAAAAAATATCAATTATAAACTACATGTTGATGCAGCGTTTGGAGGGTTTATATACCCTTTTTCAAATCCTGAAAACAGTTACACGTTTAAAAACCCTTATATCACTTCCTTTACAATCGATGCTCACAAGATGCTTCAAACACCTTACGGAACAGGTATTTTTCTGATACGAAAAGGTTATATGCAATATGTACGTACAACAGAAGCACAATATGTTGCCGGTACAGACCATACATTGTGTGGAAGCCGTTCTGGTGCAAATGCCATCGCAGTATGGATGGTGCTCCATAATTATGGTTCGGAAGGATGGAAAACAAAAATGCAGACACTGGTAGATAAAACTACTGATATTTGTTATCAATTGGATGAAATAGGTATCCGTTATTTCAGAAACCCCTATCTCAATATTATTGCTATCCATGCTTCCGGTATATCCGGTTCAGTTGCCTCAAAATACTTTCTTGTAGCTGACAGTTATGAACATGAACCACAATGGTGGAAAATTGTTGTAATGCCACACATCACCCGAGGTTCAATCGATTCATTCATCAGTGATTTAAAATCTGAGATTAAAATAAAACAGCGTAATTAATATACTATAATTTCAAATCAACAATTTTTGTTGTATTAATAAAAAACACTCTACTTCAATGTACATCCGTCTGACAAAAGAATTTGAATTTGAAATGGCTCATGCATTGTTAGGTCATGACGGCCCTTGCAGGAATATTCACGGACATTCTTACCATTTTTCAATTACTATAAAAGGTATACCTGTAAAAGATCGGAAAAACCCCAAAACCGGAATGGTGGCTGATTTTTCAGATATAAAAAGAATTGTTGTAAATACAATAATACAACCGTTTGACCATGCACTCATGTTGAACAAGGCCACTGAGAAAAATATTCTTTCAGGATTGGAAAATCAAAAACTTATCCTGGTTGATTTCCAACCTACTTGCGAAAATATACTTATCTATATTGAAAAAAAATTAAAGGAAATACTGCCTTCAGACCTAATACTTCATCATTTACTCCTACGTGAAACAAACTCCTCGTTTGCTGAATGGTATGCAGAAGATAATGAACATATATCGGCATAACCCAAAATTTACTCAGACATTCAGCTCATTCAATGCCAGCCACGCCATCAGCCCTGCACCTATCTCAAGAGCAGCTTCATCAATATCAAAGGTAGTAGTATGAACGCCACTGGTAATTCCTTTGACTTTATTACCAGTTCCTAATCTATAAAAACAAGATGGTACCTGTTGAGAAAAAAATGCAAAATCTTCAGCCGTCATTCGTAACGACAGTTCTTCAACATTTTCTTTTCCAAGATACTCCTCTGTTGCCTGACGTGCACGTAAAGTAACAGCTTCATCATTCACTAAAAAAGGATACCCTTGTTCTATTCTAAAGTCACAGATACCTCCCATTTGCTTTGCAATGTTTTGAGCCAATTGTTTCATCATTTCATGTGCTTCTGCTCTCCACTCTTCATTCATCGTCCGAAATGTTCCTTCAATTCTAACCTCATCCGGAATAACATTCGTAGCACCACTACCTGTAATTTTGCCAAAAGCCAGCACTGTTGGGGCTTTTTGCTCTTGTTGCATGAAAGCTTTATCTAACTCCAATATTATTTTTGAAGTAATTAATAAAGGATTGTTATAATCGGCAGGCATGGCAGCATGGCCACCTTTTCCCTTAACAGTCATGTATAATTCATCTGTGCTTGCCATATACATCCCACTACGAAACCCTACCTTACCCGTTTCCATACTTGGAAATACATGCTGTCCAAACATACTTTCCGGACTTGGGTTTTCAAGTACACCTTCTCGTATCATAAGAGAAGCACCTCCCGGCAACTTTTCCTCTCCCGGTTGAAAAATTAATTTTATCGTGCCTTCAAAATCATTTTTCAATTCATTTAAAATTCTGGCAGCTCCCAGCAATGAAGCACTATGTACATCATGCCCACAGGCATGCATTACGCCATTATTTTGTGACTTATATTCAACATTATTCAACTCTGTAATAGGCAAGGCGTCCATATCTGCACGCAAAGCAATGCACTTCTCCTCCACCCGCTCTCCCTCTTTTACCAGGAAGGAAGAATGTTTGTTTCCTTTTATTATACCCACAATTCCGGTTTTTACAATACCTTGTTGAAAAGGAATCCTGTATTCTTTAAGTTTGGAAGCAATATAATTGCTTGTATTATATTCTTCAAAAGATAATTCGGGATGTGCATGCAAATATCTTCTGATTTCGGTTATTTCAGAAACATATTGTTTAGCAAGTAGTTGTATTTTCGATTTTAAATCGTTCATACTATTTTATTTACCAAAAATCATTTTCAGTGAAAGTAAAAATATAATTACTCCAAACACCTTCCTTAACATAACCTGATCAATCGAAATAGACAGTTTTGAACCAAAGTAACTGCCTATTATAAATGTGCTGCCCATAACCAAAGCTGTTTTCCACTCAATATACCCCGCCTGATAATAATTAAAAACACCTAATATACCAATAGGTAACAGAAACATAAATAATACTGTTCCCTGTGCCTGATGTTGGGAATAACCCATAAAATAAATTAATGCCGGAACTATTACAATTCCGCCTCCAATACCAACCAAACCACTTAACATACCAGCAATCAAGCCAAGGCAAAGTAAAATAACAAGTGTTCCCATATTTATGTTTTTTTGTTGCATCACACCTAAAAATTACAAAAATCCCAATAACTATAGGGACGAATATACTAATTAATGATTGTTTATTTACATTTTTAATTTTTTTCACTACCTTCGTAAAAGTGGGTGTTTTGTGCGGATTAGTGAAATAAAAAGAATAGAACTGCTTGTTATTAAATAGCAGATTTCGGCAACAAAATAGTTGAATTTATTTTTAATAAGATTCAAAATGCGAATAAGCCTACTATTTCCATCGAAATTATTCTTTGGAGCTTTACTGCTCCTGCTTTTTACTCCAAACTCAATAAAGGCAACGCATGTACAGGGTGGAAATCTTACCTATAGATGTTTAGGTGGAAACCAATACGAAATAACGTTAGCGCTTTACAGAGATTGTGCAGGCGCTAATGCACCTACATCAGTCTCGATCAAACGGAAGTCTGTATTATGTGGAATTAACACCACCTTTACACTTAATAAAATTGCAGGAACAGGTATTGAGGTTTCACCTATTTGCCCCGGTTCAACTTCAAAATGTTCTAATGGCTCACTACCAGGCGTACAGGAATACATTTACCGGGGAATTGTTACGCTGCCTTCCTGCTCAGACTGGATTCTATCATATTCCATAAGCGCAAGGAATGCTGCTATAACCACAATTCAAACCCCAAGTTCAATGTCGATGTACATTGAAGCAACATTAAATAATCTTAATTTCCCATGCAACAGTTCACCCACATTTACTAATCGTCCGGTACCATATATTTGCGTTGGCCAACTCTATTGTTTTAATAATGGTTCAAATGACATTGATGGGGATTCGCTCTCTTATACATTAATTACCCCACGTCATTCAGCAACAACAAATGTTACATATATTGGAGGATATTCAGCAAACCAGCCATTAGCCTCTTCTCCTGCAGCGACATTTAATCCGGCTACAGGCGATATGTGCGTAACACCCACAATGCTGCAGGTAACAGTACTTGCCATGTTAGTAAAAGAATGGCGCAATGGAGTTTTAGTAGGTAGTGTCATGCGCGACATCCAAATCCAAACAATAACTTGTTCAAATAATAATCCTTATTTAAACGGAATAAATAATACAGGTGTTTATACCATGAACACCTGTGCCGGCAGCCCATTAACGTTCAATATTCCCTCCTTTGATGCAGATATATCACAAAACGTTACTTTAAGCTGGAATTCGGGAATTTCAGGAGCAACCTTCAACGCAGGAACAGGCACAAGACCAACAGGTGTATTTTCCTGGACACCAACATTAGCAGATGTTAGCAGTATACCCTATTGTTTTACCATCACTGTCAAAGACAATGCATGTCCTTTCATTGGCAGCCAAACCTATTCATTTTGTATAACAGTTGGCGGTTTTACAACAACCACATCAACGGTTAATGCTGTATGTACTGCTTCTAATGGTTCGGCATCAGTAAATGTTACAGGCGGTTTAGCACCTCTTGTCTATAATTGGCTTCCGGCAGGAAGTGCAGGCTCAATACCTACAGCCTCCGGTTTAGCTGCCGCATCATATACCTGCACAGTAACGGATGCGGTTGGGTGCTCTAAAACCCTTCCAATTACTGTAAGCTCAAGCCCAGGTGGTACTGCAACAATCGGTTCATTCTCAAACATTACCTGTAATGGAGCAAATAATGGTACAGCAACAGTTACAATGAACGGCTCGGCAACACCACCATTTACTTATGTTTGGGTGCCATCTTCTGCAGGTACGGCAGTAACAGCTAACAATTTAGGCCCGGGAACTTATACTGTTAATGTTACTGATGCCAATGGCTGCATAGCTTCTGCATCACAAACTATCAGTGAACCAACTGTTTTAACTGTCAGCCAAACATTTATAAACGTAGGTTGTTACGGAGGCATCACAGGAACAGCAACAGCAACAGCTTCCGGTGGAACAGGCCCTTATACTTATTTATGGATGCCGGGAGCATTAAATACTGCTTCCATTGGTTCATTACCTATAGGATCTTATACTGTTACAGTTACTGATATAAATGGCTGCACAACATCAGGAACGGTTACTATTGTTCAACCTCCTGAATTGTCAATAACTGCATCAACAACCCCTGCAAATTGCGGGCAAACAAATGGTTCTGCAACAGTTACCGGTTCAGGAGGATTTCCACCTTATACATGGTCTTGGTCAAACGGACAAACAAATGCAGCAGCAACGGGTTTAGCATCCGGAACATATACTGTAACTATTAGTGATCTAAATCTTTGTACTGCTTCTGCACCTATTACCGTTGGAAACATTTCCGGTCCCACAGCTCAGATTACCTCATTCAGCAATGTAATATGCAATGGTGAAAATAATGGAAATGCCACAGTTGGTGTAACAGGTGGTTCTCCTCCATTTTCCTATTTATGGAGCAATGGCCAAACAACACCAACAGCAAATAATATGCCTGCAGGCATATACTCAGTATCAGCTACTGATGCAACAGGATGCATTGCATCAACAAGTATCGCAATAACACAACCTGCTACTTTGACTCTAAATGCTGTGAGTACTGACCCTGTATGTTTTGGAAATACTAATGGAACTGCTACAGCAAGCGCAGTTGGCGGAACTACGCCTTATAGTTATGTTTGGACAATCAATGGTAATCCAACAACTCCTGTTGTTACAGGTCTTGGTTCCGGTATTTATAGCGTTACAGTAGCCGATGCAAACGGATGTGTTAAAAATACTTCTGTTACTCTTACAAACCCACCAACATTAAGTACATCTATATCAAAAACAAACGCTTCATGTAACAACCTGTGTGATGGAACTGCAACAGCAACCATAAATAACGGAACCCCGCCATACATCTGTTTATGGAATAACCCTTCTGCTCAAACCGGGCCAACAGCAACCGGTTTATGTGCCGGTAGTTACACTGTTACTGTTTCAGATGCTCATGGTTGTCCTTCACAGGGAGTTATAACAATTTCAGAACCGCCTCCACTAATAGGTACAATTTCATCCGTTGGTAATTTAAATTGCTATGGTGTTTGCACTGGCTTTGCCCAAACCACAGCAACCGGTGGAACTGCGCCTTATTCCTATACCTGGCTGCCAGACTCATCTGCAAGCGCAACGGCATCAAATTTATGTGCCGGAACATACACCTGCACAGTTACAGATTCTAAAGGATGTATAGATACCACTGTTGCTACCATTACACAACCCGATCAATTAATTGCCGTTATCAGTGGAACAGATATTAACTGCTACGGTTCATGTGATGGAACCGGAAATATTGCTTTCTCAGGTGGAACAGCTCCGTATACTGCTTTATGGACTCCTGGCATGCAAACCATTTTCAATCCCAATAATTTATGTCCGGGCACTAACATCGGGAAAGTCACAGACGCAAAAGGCTGCTTGGTAACAGACAGCATAAACCTAATTCAATCGTATACCCCAATAATTGTTTCAACAAGCATAACAAGTTCAAATTGCGGCCAGCCCAATGGTGGTGCGTGTGCTTCCGTTAGTGGAGGATTACCCCCTTATACCTATATCTGGAGTGATTCAAGTGTAACACAATCAGCTTGTGTAAATGCAATTCTGGCAGGCTCCTATACGGTTGAAGTAACTGACTCAAATGGCTGTATGGTTTCATCCGTAGCCAACATAAATGACATACTCTCACCTGCTGTTTCAATAACATCTCATACGGATTTATTGTGTTATGGTGATAGTAATGGAACAGCAACCATTACTATTTCAGGAGGCGTTGGCCCCTACAATCAATTTTGGATACCGGGAGGCCAAACTACCACTAATCCCAGTGATTTAGCAGGAGGCGTAAACACCGTCAAAATCACAGATGCAGCAGGCTGTATTGCTTCAGCATCCGTAACCATAATAGAACCGCCTCCTGTTAATCATGCTATTTCGGGTCTGACAAATATCAGTTGTTATAGTGTATGTGATGGAACCGCCACTGTTGCTGCAGCAGGTGGAACAGGTAGTTTATCCTTTTTATGGGATGATCCGGCTTCACAAACAACCACCACCGCAACAGGATTATGTGCAGGAAACAGAACGGTTCTGATAACCGACTCAAATGGTTGTACTGCTTTAGATTCAGCTACAATTATTTCTGAGCCTAATTCACTTGCTATTTCCGGCAGCTCAGTTACAAATATTACTTGTTTTGGAGATAATGATGGAAGCATTGTTCCTGTTGTGAGTGGTGGAACTCCTTATTATACTTTTACATGGTCTCCCACAGGAGGCAGCGATCCTGTTGCAAATGCTTTAGGCCCTGGAATATATACACTTACAGTTGCTGATCAAAATGGTTGTACAGTTAACCAAACCTGGTCAATTACACAACCACCACTGTTAACAGATACTTCAGCCTTTATATCCTCTCACTGCTGGCATGCCGATGGAACAGCCCTGATAACTGCATCAGGAGGAACAGTTCCGTATACCTATCAATGGAATGATTCAGCATTGCAAACAACACCAACTGCTGTTGATTTATACAGTGGCTCGTATATTGTTACTATTATTGATTCAAACGGTTGTACGATTTCGCAGAATTATTTAATTAATGATATACCCGGCCCCATAATTAGCACTATTGCTTCAACACCAGTTCTTTGTAATGGCGATAGTACCGGAACAGCTACAGTTTACCTAACTCCCGGAGCCGGAACAGCACCTTTTGTATATAATTGGAACCCTGGCAACCAGATAGATTCATTAACAACAGGATTAGCACAAGGTTCATACAGTATAACAGTAACAGATGCTGCAGGCTGTTCTGTAACGATTGTTGTTATTGTGAGTGAACCTCCGGTGTTACAATTATTCACAAGCATAAATGATACGCTTTGTTTCGGAGATACATCGCAGGTTTATACTACAGCATCGGGCGGAACACCAACATATAGCTATACATGGATAGATACTTCCGGAAATGGATTTACCGGGCCCGGCCCTTTTATGGTCACTCCAACATCCACAACTATTTATACCGCTTCAGTTACAGATAATAATGGATGTGCTGCCGGACCATCAGATATGCTTGTATATATAAAGCCACCATTAATAATCCAGGCATCCGATACCACTATATGCGGAGGTGATTCTGCAACAATATATGTAACTGTAGATAGCGCAAGCGTAGGCCCATTTATCTATCTATGGGATAATGGTGATACCACTCTGTCACAAGTTGTAACGCCTCCCTCTGACTCAATGGAAAGTAATTATATTGTAACCGTTTCAAATGGCTGCTCAAGTCCTGTCAGCGATACTTCAAACATAACAATCAATCCGGCTCCTGTAGGTTCATTCCAGGCTTCACCCAATACAGGCTGTGAACCGTTAACAGTTGTATTTAATGCCGTAAGCAATAGTGGAAACTCCTATTCATGGGATTTTGGCAATAGTAGCGTAAGCAGTGAAAACCCGGCAACAATTACTTATGCCGATTCAGGATTATTTGATGTATCACTAACTATCACCGGCCCTTCGGGCTGCACATCAGTAATTGACAGCCTTTCATATATTACTGTATATCCTAAACCAACAGCAAATTTTGGGACAGAATCAACTTTATCACCATTGATTTCATTCAATGATTTGTCAACTCCAACAATTACTAACTGGCTCTGGGATTTTGGTGATTCAACAACCATTAACGATGCAAGCAATGACCAAAACCCTGCATATCAATATCAGGAAGCCGGAATTTACACTGTTACATTAATAGTAACCAACCAATTTGGTTGTATGGATACTACGCTACAACAACTTGAAATCTCTGAGAACTATGAATTTTATGCTCCCGGTTGTTTTACTCCTGATGGTAATGCAATGAACGATGTTTTTATACCCAAAGGAATTGCTTTTGACGTTAACACATTTAAAATGATGATATTTGACCGATGGGGTAGTTTAATTTATTTTACAGATGATTTTCAAAAAGGCTGGGATGGCAGAGCAAATCATGGAACAGAAATAGCCCAGATAGGTGTATATGTATGGAAGGTGGAATTAGTAGATAATGCAAACATTAAGCATAAGTATATAGGCCGGGTTACATTGATAAAGAATTAGAAGTCGAGACTAAGCGATATATACCAAAGTGGTTTTAGAACAATTCCATCCTGAACTCCCCAAGCCCTGTCTATACGTATAAAATAGCCAAACAAACGGCTTCTGACACCCCATCCATAGCCACCAACAATCGGATCATGCAGTGTGTTTAAAGTTATAATAAGTGGTGTTTGAGAAGAACCTATAACGGTTTTGTTGAGTGAATTTTTATCTGAATAAGGTGAACTTCCTGTCCAGGCAGTACCTACATCACCAAAAGCAACAATTTGAAAATTTTGAGCAAAGTCAGAACGTATAGGTCGCTGAGAAAGATATTTAAATACCGGAAAACGTAATTCACTGTTGATTGCAATAAAGCTGTTTCCATTACGTATATTCTGATAAAATCCCCGCATATTGGTTGCCAGTGTCTGGTAAGCATAATTCTGATCGGTAGCAATATTGGTTGTATTATCAAACCTGGCTCCAAACCAGTTATCTACGCCTCCCATATAATAGATTAGTTTTTTATTGCCAAACGATGTGCTTCCTGCAATGCGGTTTGCCCAAATAAAATCACGATGAATTTTTTGGTAATGGCGTGCATCAAATCCAACAACAAAAAAATCTGTTTTAGCTTTATCTAACTGGCGGTAGTACTCTCCGAATATCTTTGCACGTGAACCATTGAATATATTCAATCCTCTTTTAATTGTATTGTCAAATACATATTCTCCTTTAACAAAGGCCCAGTTTTCCTGTGTATTTGGCTTAGGAAGAGTATTATCATTTGTTGCTAAATATACAATCCTGTCGTTACGGTAGCTTATTGTTCCTCTTAAACTTGCCACTTCACTAAATGGATATTTTAAAATATATTTTGCATCATGTGTAAAAATTTTAACCAGCATGCTGTTATCTGTTACATTAAGTAATGTCTGGCGATGTACTACAATTTGTTTATCCAGATTTTTCATCCGGTCTTCATAACTCAAAAAGTATTCATTATTATTAAAATCAAAAGAAAAACGCATACCACCTGTAATGCGATAATCTTCAAACAGATCACTCATACCTACTTTAAAAAAAGCATTCAGACCCGGATTTAAGTAAATAGGGCTTCCTCCCCCGGTAAACTTTTGATATGAATTGTTTAGGAAAGAATTATCCAACTGTGAAACCACATAATCAACCGAATAATTTGTATTATAATTACGTTGTTTGGCCAATTGAAATTCAGCATCTTTTTTTACAGACAAAGAATCATATAGGTGAGCTGATGTTTGTTTATTTTTTTCTATTTTTTTCTCCGGCTTTGGTTGTTCGTTTTCAAATGTATAATTATTAATATCAATTTCTGATGAATCTTTCTTCACCGGCTCTTGATATGTGTTTTTGATAGTTATTACATTTTCGATTGCAGGTGTTTCATTAAAAATTTTGTTCCTGGTTTCAGCTTCAAGTTGTTCTTTTTTATCAACGCGATTCCTATAATCGCGGAAAGAAGTATTTTTCAATTCAACGGCAGTGGTAGTTTTAGTGCTGGCCAATGGCACAACATACATCTTATATTTTCCTTTTTCAAAAATTATCTCGCTCAGCTTTGTTGTTTTTATATTTACATCCTGCTCCAGGATACTACGCGAATAATTGGTAATTGGAAAGGTTGTAACAACAGTACGGTAGTGGGCGGCCGTATCAATATAAGCTATAACACTGTCGAATTTGGCAATATACCGGTTACGTATGCCATTCAAATCGCTTAGGTAAGAAATATGAGAACTATCATAGTCACCCGGATAGGTTTCATCAATACCGGGTGTATTGGTAACACGTATTAGTATAGGTGATTTGGTTATATTGTTAAACATAAATATATCTTTATGTGGCTGAGCATTTTCATATTTATGTTTGGGATTAAAAAAGAGTGTATCTGCCGGCCGGTTTGAAGCAAACACTATACCTTTTGAGCCATGCACAAAACGTGGAGTAAGATCATCATAAATATCCTTGGTTATCTGATCATAAGCACTGGAAGAGGCCGTAAACACATAAATATCGGTCTGACCTTTTTGTACTGCCGACATAACAAAGCGTTTACCATCATCGCTGTATGAATAATCCAAAATTTTCTCAAAGCCGGTAATATTGCGTTCAGCAAATTCTTTAGTTTCCATATCATACGTTTTCATCACAATATAGCCTTTACGCTCTATTATGAATGAAAACAACTTATTGCTTGGATGCCATGCCACTATGGGATATGAATAATCATTGATCCGGTCTATCTTATGGTCTGCTTTATAAATACGTTTGGTTTTATTGTTTTGAACATCATACAACCAAAGCTTGTTCTGTCCCATTTCATTGGTAGTATATAAAACATAGTTACCATCCGGACTAACTTTCAACTGGCTGTATACCCTTGTGGATTTTGGTTTTAAAAGAACAGGAGCCTGTGAAGGTAATGTTTTGGCCGGGTCTTTGTCCGCATATTTATTCTTATATGATTCCAGACACTCTTCCCATAAATTGCGGATAGAGATTCCTAATACAAACAGTGAAGAGTTATCAATATTACGGCTCACCTTAGTCATGTATAAAATGTTGGAAATCACAGCCTCTCCATAGTTATCTGCCACATGCTTCCACAAAGCATGACCAGCATAAACAGCATCAGCACCTTCCAAACGGTTGATATTTTTGTATTTTCCGCTTAAAATACCATCCTTAACACGATTGTCTATATCTGAATTCCAGTTATTCGCTACATAAGATACCAGCCCTTTCTGATACCAGTCAGGTAAGTTTAAAAGAGTATTATTTTTAAGCATTTCACGCACATTACCACCATACATTATATGATTAATAAGTACCTGTGCCACCCCTTCGCGAATCTGGGCATCCAGCTTATCATGGTCGCCTTCATAATACAAAATTACTTTTGTACCAACAATGGTTGTAATACCACCGGTATTATATTGAGCGTCTGTAGAAAGACCTATATTACTTTGCTTAAAATCAGAATGTTTATTGAAAATAATAAACTGAAAACGCTCATCTACAGCATAATCAAACAGCTTCTCAATAGCAGTTATCTGCTTTTTAGCCGCTTGGGAAACATAATCAGCCAGTTCCCTACCTTCCTCATAAAAATAAATATCGTAACGGTCGTAGCTGTAATAGGTCCAAAAGAAATCCTCGTATTTTACCCTGTTTTTACCAAACTCCATTTGAGAGCCTGTATAAAACTGAGCATCAGAAATATAAGTATTACCTATAATGCCAAGCAAAATGATAAAGCTGGTTATAAGCTTTTTATAAAAATAAAAAAAAGAAGTCCCCAAAATGATCTTTATTTAAGCATGCTAAGTTACTAAATATTGATACGAATCACAAGCGCTATATTTTACTCTTATTTTTGTTTAAATTTGCCCTTGGTTTTCGGCAAAAACGAATTTATTGATTTAATAGTATTATTTAAAATGAAGAAATTCTTTCTCGCTCTTATTTCTTTGAGCTTTACTGGAATCATCTATTCACAAAACAGTTCCGGAAAAAAAGTAGATACCGATAAAAAAATGGAAGATGTTGTGTACCTTAGAAATGGGGCTGTTATCAGAGGAATAATTATTGAACAGGTTCCGGATAAAACACTCGAAATAAAATCCAATGACAATAATTATTTTATCTTTGACTATAATGAGATTCAAAAAATTACCAAAGAAAATCAGTTAACAGACCCTACCGATTACAAGAAGAAAGGATTTCTTAGTATAGAAGAGTTTAACTACGGCTTTGGTATCTCTACTATCAATACCAGCCATGGAGCACTTGTGATTAATGGCGATTTCCCGACAATAGCTATACGCTCAATAAATGGTTATCAAATAAATGAAATGTTCTCCGCTGGAATTGGTGTTGGTTTTGAAGCTTTTTTAGATGGAGATCAAAAGGGGGCTATGATACCATTTACATTAGATGCAAGAATTAATTTTAAAAAGGGAAAATTATCTCCTGTATTAAATCTTAATGGGGGTTATTCAGTTGGGGTTGAAAATTCAAGTGGTTTGGCTGCAAACCCATCCATTGGCATAAAATATTATCTGACAAAAAAAATAGCTTATCTGTTTAATATCGGATATAAAGTTCAGCAACAACGTGTTATGCTGCCTGACCAATGGGGAGTGCCTGTACCACGTATTGTCAATTACCAGTTTTTGGCATTAAGCACCGGACTCACATTCTAAAAACCAGCTCAAACTGAATTAATATTATCTCATATAATGATTTCTATCCATACCTTTACATTTGGTCCTTTCCAGGAAAACACATATCTCCTGCACGATGAAACTAATGAATGTATCATTATTGATCCTGGCTGCTATGACATTGCTGAACGTAAAAAATTAGTAGACTTCATTGATACACAAAAACTGAAACCTGTTAAATTAATCAATACTCACTGCCACCTTGACCATGTTTTTGGAAACGGCTTTATTGCAGGGAAATACAATCTAAAACCTGAAATAAATAAACACGATAAACAGGTACTGGACACCTTCCTGATGACTGCGAGTCTTTATGGATTAAATGCAGATCCATCGCCTCAGCCTTCGGTATACTTAGATGAAGGCGACATAGTGAAATTTGGAGACTCCGCACTAGAAGTAGTATTTACGCCAGGACATTCTCCCGGAAGTATCACCATTTACAACCGCGAACAAAAATTTATGATTGCGGGAGATGTGTTGTTTTATGGCAGCATAGGCCGCACTGATTTACCGGGAGGCGATTACCAAACACTTATCAGCAGCATCAAAAATAAACTATTACCCTTAGGTGATAATTATACCATTTACAGTGGACATGGGCCTTCTACTACTATTGGTTTTGAACGTATGAATAATCCCTTTCTTATCTGATAACTTTTCATTTTTTAATGAAAACGAAACTCCTATTAGGCAAATACCAACATTACAAAGGCAAAGAATATGAAGTTATTGGTATTGCCCAACACAGCGAAACGCTTGAAGAGTTGGTTGTTTATAAGGCTCTGTACCAACCCGAGGGAAAGAATCTTTGGGTTCGCCCTTTAAAAATGTTCACAGAAACTCTTACTATTGAAGGAAAAAAAGTGCCCCGATTCAAATACATATTGTAAATACCTTTTTTTTTCGTACCTTAGTCACACATCTTTAAACAGTTAGTTATTCCATTTTGTTTAAAAAAAAAATCAAAAGCCATGAATACATCTATATTCAAATCAGCAGTTTCAGCCATAGTGCTTAACGGATGTTTTAACTTAACATTCGCACAAAATGAAATCAGTTATGATTTTCTTGATGTAAATAATATCAAGGCAACCATTAATGCCAGCGGGCACCTGTTTGGCAGTTTACAAAACATACCTGAAAATGAAAGAAATGGTTTTGAAATTAAAAATACGGATGGTAAACATGCTATACGTATTGCCGGACTTTGGATGGGTGGCAAAGAAGGAACCAAATACCACATTAATGCTCCAACATTTGGTGTTTGGGGAAGGGATGTTTACCAGGGGCCGGTAATGAAACAGGAATTTTACAATGCGGCAGAGGACGCTAAATGGAACAGAATATGGAAAATATCTAAAGAAACTATAAAAAATCACATCGCTAATTTTGCATCCAAAGACTATGTTATACCGGAAGAAATAGCCAACTGGCCCGCTTCAGGTGACATTCAAAAAGGGCAATCCCCAAACCTTGCTCCCTTTGTAGATATAAATGCAAACGGCATTTATGACCCACAAAACGGAGATTACCCATCTATCAAAGGAGATCAGGCAATCTTATTTATATACAACGATCACCGTGCCATGCATACCGAATCAATAGGCACATACCCAATGGGAATAGAGGTTATAGGCATGGCCTATGCTTTTGCAAACTCATTCAACAAAGCGTACAACAATACTATATTTGTAGATTTCACCATTATCAATCGTTCAGGGATTGATTATAATGATGCCAAATTAGGCGTATTCACCGACATTGATTTAGGCACTGTTACCACAGATGAATACCAGGGATTCGACTTAAAACGCAGCACCTATTTTGGCTACAATGCTGATAATGGTAAAACAGCCGAACAGTTTGGCCGCAACAAAAATCCATTTATGTCTGTTACCTTGCTAAATGAGCCATTCTCTGGTTTTATGACTTATAATAACGATTGCAACATGAATGGCAATCCAATAATGCCAACTGATTATTATTTCTACCTGAATAACTATTGGAAAGATGGTATGGTAATGACAAAAGGCGGAAGCGGTAAAGGCGGTACGGTACATTACAATTATATGTATGATGGTAACCCCTCAACTGGTGAAGGCTGGACCGAAAAATCAGTAAACAATACGCCTGGCGACAGAAGAGGATTAGGGATGGTGGGACCTTTTGAATTTAAGGCCGGGCACATTAAAAAGATTTCTGTAGCTTACAATTTTTCAGGTGACTTTGAAGACATGCAAAAAAATGCAGACAAATACACCAACGATTTTAAAAATAATTCCGGCCTATTTGCGCATGAAACACCTGCATTTGCAGCTTCTACAGGAGGAACCAACATAAAATCAATGGATGTGCTGGTATATCCAAATCCTGCTAATACAAATACAACACTTAGTTTCAGCAACCCTGCCAATGAAGTATACAGCATCAACGTATATGATATTACAGGAAGGAAAATACTCTCCGAAACACAATTAAACGGTACACAATATCAATTGAATACAAGCAAATTAGAAAAAGGACTTTATGTTATTGAACTTATGTTTAAAGATAAACGAAATAGTTCAAGATTAGTGATTCAATAATAGTTATTAAATAAAGCTATTCTAAACACCCGGAAATTAACTATTTCTGGGTGTTTTTATTAGAGTATAGACAAATTGCATTTCGAAATATAAAAAATGATTTATTGCTTGTGCAATTTGTCATAAGGCTGTAAACAAATAACGAAATCTATTATCGTATAAAATGCAAATCCTTCTCACTACCTTAAATTCCAAATATATTCACATGAATCTTGCCATTCGTTTATTATACGAATTGAACAAAAAACATAAAGGACTATGCTGGAAAGAGTTTGTAATTAAAGAAGATAAAAACGAAATAGCCAGATATTGCAGCCAATACAACATTGTTGCTTTTAGCTGTTATATCTGGAATATCACTCCAACACTTGAAGTAGCAAAAAAGATAAAAGCACTAAACCCTGATTGCAAAATACTTCTGGGAGGTCCGGAAGTAAGTTATGACTGGCAGGAGGTAATAGAGCTCCCTTATATTGATTATATTATTACAGGAGAAGGTGAAATACCATTTGCTGAATTTATCAAACACTTCCCTTCTACCGATAAAGTGCCAGGCCTGGTATGGAAAAACAATGATATTGAATTTGAAAATGCTGCGCATCCTCTGTTCGACCTCAATAATTTCACAGCTATAAATCCCTATATAAATGATAACCCGGAAGAATTGTACAATAAGGTCTGTTATATCGAAACATCAAGAGGATGCCCGTACAAATGTGAATTTTGCTTAGCCAGCTTAGATAACAGGGTGCGTTATTTGCCCATTGAAAGCATCAAGGCTAATCTGATTTATTTAATGAAATACGGCAGAACCATTAAATTTTTGGACCGCACATTCAACATAAAAAAAGATTTTACCATTGCTATTTTTAAATTCATTTTGCAACACCATCAGTCCGGAAATGTTTTTCAGTTTGAAATAACTGCCGATATTGTCCATCCCGATATTATTAAATTCATTAATGAGTATGTTCCAAAAGGTTTATTCCGTTTCGAAATTGGTATCCAAACGATAAATCAAAAAGCGAATTTAGAAGTCGGCAGAAAACAAAATTTTGAAAAAACAAAAAGTATCATTCAACAATTATCCCCTAAAGTGGAGATGCACTTAGATTTAATTGTTGGATTACCTTTGGATTATTGGGAAGATATTAAATACAGCTTTGAAGAAGTATTTAAATTGTATGCACCCGAACTGCAATTAGGCTTTTTGAAATTTCTGAAAGGAACTCCTGTTCGGGAAAAGTATGAAAAATATGGCTTTACGTTTGA
This sequence comes from Bacteroidota bacterium, assembly GCA_023251835.1. Lineage (GTDB taxonomy): Bacteria > Bacteroidota > Bacteroidia > 2-12-FULL-35-15 > 2-12-FULL-35-15 > 2-12-FULL-35-15. Next base: position 37,213 of record JAHEXZ010000022.1, read on the forward strand.
CCCCAATCCGCCTTATCAAATCATTGAAAGTAATTTCATATCAGCCAAACAACTTCATGAAATTACGCTTGTAGAACACGCTCTTGAAATTTACTGGAATAAAAAAAGAGCAGTAAACACATTAAAATACATCGCATCAAACCATTCTATATTTGATTTTCTTTTAGGCCTTGGATTTTATTTTGAAACAAAAAGAGATTTGCATAAGTTTTCCTTAGTAGACGTTTATGAAATTATTACCGAATATGTTTCTTCCAGCCTCGGTGACAATAGCATTGTTAAACAAATGATTGCTATTGATTATTACCTTCATCACAAAGTAAAACCAAAAACATTATTTATAAACGAAGTTGATAGAACAATCAAAAATCAAATCATTGATCAAAATCAACTAAACCATCATAAATACAGGTATGTAATTTTACCTTTAAAATTTGATTTTAATTTATTTGAAAAAGAAAATAAAGTGGAAAATGGTGATTCAAAAATCATTATTCAATATGATGGCGTAAATAAGGCAGAAGTGCTTTGTTGTTATTAATAAACAAAGCAAAACAACTACTGGTTTTAGTTCTACGATCACTTTATCCTTATCCTTTTTTCACAAACTTTCTTACTAAATAACTATTTACGGGCTGCTCAAAGTAATAATAACTTACCGAGCTGACTAAAATTGAAAAACCAAAAAGAAAAAGAACAAACAAATAATAGTTTGAAAAAACAATATACGTTTGATTCATTTTGATAAAATACTCTATAATCAAGGCATGGAACATATAAAAACCATAACTTATCTTCCCAAAATATAGCATATACTTATTTGAAAGTAACCGCGATATGTAGCCTCTTTGTAAAGAGAACACAAGAATAATAAAGGAAATTGGAAGCCAATAATAACAGGAAAACCGATATATAGCGTTTATCGAATTATGAAAAATAAAGAAGCAGAAAAAGATCATTAGGGAAAAAAGCTCCAACAATGTCATAAACTTTAATGCTTTGCTTCTTTGCAGCTTTATATAAATTTCAAATAACAGAATCCCTACTAAAAAATCTACTAACCTAAATACTGGATGTATATAAAACCATTCTGGACGAAAACCTGTTTCTAACGTTTCGTACATCAGAATTGGAATGATGGCACAAGCAAATAGAACAGCTATGATAAAAAATTTTAAATTCTTAGTCAAAAGAAAAATAATTGCGGGAAATAACAGATAGAAAAATGCTTCATTAGATATACTCCAAGAAACAGAATTGAATGACCAAAACCAATTCCCTTCTGGAAGAATATAGGCTTGAAGAAGATAAAAATTCACTGCAAAAGGGAGTCCCATCATATCGTTCATATTGAAATTCCATAACATGAGTAAAGGAATTGAAGCAAATAATGTAAGCAGGTGTAAAGGATATATTCGAGCAAAACGTAATACCCAAAAGTTTATTTTTGTAATCCTTTTCTTTACGAATTTATCTTTATAAGTATATGCCATAATAAACCCACTAAGTATAAAAAAGAACCCAACCCCAATATAACCCTCTTTAAAAATATTGATTGCAAGCCATTGTGTTTGACTATCAAAGTGCATAGCAATCCTCGAATTACAGATATGCAGTAGAAACACCATTAAAGCAAATACAAACCGAAGCGCAGTAAGAGAATTAATCATTTACGATGACATTCATTAAAGAAAAATTATCAACCAATTACTCTGGCCACTTGATCGATTTATAAATGCATTTAATTAGTTAATTGCCGAAAAACCAGTATAAGGCACCAATACTTTCGGAATCTTTATTCCTTCAGGTGTTTGATTATTTTCCAATAATGATGCAACAATACGAGGCAGTGCCAGAGCGCTGCCATTCAAGGTATGTGCAAGCTGTGTTTTGTTATCAGCTCCTCTAAAACGTAATTTCAAACGGTTGCTCTGAAACGTTTCAAAATTAGATACAGAACTGACCTCAAGCCATTTTTCCTGTGCCGCAGAGAAAGCTTCAAAATCATATGTCAATGCCGATGCAAAGCTCATATCACCTCCGCACAATTTAAGAATACGGAAGGGCAGTTCTAAATCACGCATCAACCCTGCTACATAGGTTCGCATTTCTTCAAGTGTTTCGTAAGATTTATCAGGATGTGCTATCTGTACAATTTCTACTTTATCAAACTGGTGCAAACGGTTCAAACCACGTACATCTTTGCCATAGCTTCCTGCCTCTCTTCTGAAACAGGGAGTGTAGCCGCAATTTTTAACAGGCAATTGGTCTGCTTTTAAAATCACATCCCGGTATATGTTAGTAATAGGCACCTCCGCAGTGGGAATCATATATAAATTATCTATTGTAGCATGATACATCTGTCCTTCTTTATCAGGCAATTGGCCTGTTCCGTAGCCAGAAGCTTCATTCACCATAATAGGTGGCTGAATTTCAAGGTAACCTGAAGCAGTGGCCCTGTCTAAAAAGAAATTAATTAATGCACGCTGCAAACGTGCTGCTTTACCTTTATACACAGGGAAACCGGCACCTGTAAGTTTTACGCCTAGTTCAAAATCAATCAAATCATATTGTGCAGCCAGCTCCCAATGAGGCTTTGAACCTGCAGGCAATTTAGGAATTTCGCCTTCCTGATATACATTCTCATTATCAGCAGCAGTCTTTCCTTTGGGAACTTTAAAACTAGGTGTATTGGGCACCTGAACCAGCAACTGTTGTTGTTGTTCCTCAATCTGCTTGAACTGTTCAGCAAGTTTGCCGGAACTTTCTTTTACTGCAACACTTTTATTTTTTAACTCGTCAGCCTCCGCTCTTTTGCCTTGTTTATATAACTCCCCTACCTGCTTAGCAATTATATTAGCTTCATTCAACAATGAATCCAGTTCATTTTGTGTACGTCTTCTTTCATTATCAAGCTCTAAAACCTGTTCCAAAACAGGCCTTGCATCAAAATTTTTAATAGCCAGGCGTTCAATGGCTTCTTCTTTCTTTTCGCGTATATAGTTCAGTTGTAACATATCGTTTTGCTTATTTTATTTATGAACAATCAATGGCTAAAAATAAAAAAATCTCCCAAACTTCTTATCAGAAGCTCAGAAGATTTTTCTTATTTATCTAATTCAATAATCCTTACGCTTCAGTAGGAAAAGGAATAACAGAAACATACGATTTGTTATCGCGTTTCTTTTTAAACTCTACAGTGCCATCCACTAAAGCAAACAAAGTGTGGTCTTTACCCATACCCATATTTGCACCTGGTCTGTGTTTTGTGCCTCTTTGACGCACAACAATATTACCTGCTATAGCCAATTGACCACCATAGATTTTAACGCCTAAACGTTTACTGTGCGATTCGCGGCCGTTGTCGGTACTACCGGCCCCTTTCTTATGTGCCATTTTATTTTAAAATTTTAATTCGTTACTCTTTTATTTTAACTAAAAAACCCTAAAAAAATTCGCCTTCTATTATTCAGACGATTTTTTTGCAGCTTTTTTAGGGGCAGCTTTTTTTACCAGAGCTTTTTTTGCAGGGGCAGATTTTTTAGCAGGTGCTTTTTTAGCCTTTGGTGCTTCTGCTTCTATTACTTCTGCTTCAACAGCTTTAGCTTTTGGAGCTTTTTTCTCAATGGTTATTTCATCTTTTAATGTTTCACCTTTTGCTAATACACCCTGAATAAGGATTTGAGATAACTGCTGGCGGTGACCATTTGATTTTTGATAACCTTTTCTGCGTTTTTTCTTAAATACGATGACTTTGTCACCTTTCAGATGGCCGAGTACTGTTGCAGCCACTCTTGCACCATCTATAGAAGGAGTTCCTACTTGAACTTTTCCATCAGTATCGATCAACAAAACTTTGTCAAACTCTACTTTAGACCCTTCGCTAGCTTCGAGGCGGTTCACATATACTCTGTTTCCACGTGATACCTTAAATTGTTGCCCGGCTATTTCTACGATTGCGTACATTGTTTAGGGATTTACTGTTAATAATTACCCAAATAACTATTACTTGGGGGCACGAAATTACTAAATTATTTCAGTATAGAGGTTATTTTTTGAAGAAAAATTAACTTTTTATACTATTTTACTATATTACGCATTCAAGACCATTCATTTTCCGCTCCTTCAGAGTGGTTGAGACAAGGCCCCCCACACCTATCAATACCACCGTTACTCAGGCAAAATGAAGAATATTACCTCCCCTCTTCTTTGGAGAGAGGTTGGGAGTGAGGCCCCTTATTAACCAAATAAACCCCCAGCAAAATTAATCCTATCCAGGCAAAATGCAGAAAAGAAACAGCTTCATTATCAAAAATGCCCCATCCCATGGCAACAATGGGTATTAAGTATGTTACCGAAGACGCAAAAAGAGGATTGGTATTTTTAATCAGTGTATTAAAAACTATCACGGAAAGGGCCGTACCAAATATGGCCAATATGCTTGTAAAGAAAAGACTCTCAATAGCCACAGGGTGAGTTGTTAAACGGTGTACAAAATCGGTTGTAAAAAGATAGCAGCCCGCCACAGGACCTATGAATAATAATGCCCAAACCGTAGCAGTCAGCGAATCAACCTCACTAAGGTACCTTTTAATGATATTTACACTCAATGCATAACATATTGTAGCCAGCACTACGAAAAAAATAAATAATAAGTCGTTATTTACTCCTTTTTCTTTACCAACCATTGTAAGCCCCGTAGCTCCAATAAAGCCAATAATTATCCCTAATACATTTATCCAACCTGTTTTTTCTCTAAACAATACAACACCCACAAGCAGGGTAAACAAGGGTGTTAATGAATTAAGCGCCCCTGTTAATGAACTACTGATACCGGTTTCTGCCTTAGTAAACAAAAATGCAGGTATAAGATTACCTAATACCCCCATTCCTATATATCCTCTCCAGTGTTTTAACAACGACTTTTTAATATGCTTGAATAATAAAGGTGATAAAAACAGGAATGCAATAAATATGCGCATTGCTGCCACCTGGTCACTCGGAAAAGCTTCCATTCCACGTTTCATCAATATAAAAGAGCTGCCCCAGATGAGAGCAAGTATTATAAGTATAACCCAATTGGTAAGTCTGCTATTCATTATATATTTTGAAAATGTAAAGATAACGTTTAAAACACCATGAATAACGAATCCAAAACGAATTGCAAATAGTTATTCAACCATACATTATGCATTTTATCCCTACCTTTGCAGATATTTCAAACTTACAAACTATGGAACTTAAACCTGAAATAATTGAGCGCTTACAGTTGTTAGATGAAAAATACCAGGCAATGGGACAAAATCTTGCCTCCTATCTTGACGGGCTGCTTTATGCAGATTATTTAACCTATTGGGATTACATCCATCTCGATACCTTATTAAGCCTGCAAACACCTAAAACACCTATCCCCGATGAGCATATTTTCATTATGTATCACCAGATAACAGAGTTGTATTTTAAACTCTGTTTACATGAATACGAACAACTGGCAGCAAAACAAGACCTGGATGCCGGTTTCCTTACTAATCGTGTAACGCGTATCAACCGTTATTTTGAAGCACTCATAACTTCTTTTGATATTATGGTAGATGGTATGGATCCCAAACAATTTCTGAAGTTCCGCATGAGCCTGTTACCTGCCAGCGGATTTCAATCCGGGCAATACCGCAAAATAGAGATATGCTCCACTACCTTCAAAAACCTTGTTGATAAAGAAGTACGCGATACTTTCCCTGAGGATATTGCGGACGAACAGATTGAAGAAATGTACGACCATATTTACTGGAAAGCTGGTGCAACAGAGCTTTCATCAGGAAAAAAAACATTAACACTTGTGCAGTTTGAACAAAAATATTCAGAACAGTTTATTCAACTGGCAAAAAAATTCAGGAATAAAAATTTGTTGTCTTTGTACAAATCGCTTCCCGAAACCGAACAAAAAAATGAACTGTTAATAACTGCGTTACGCCAATTAGACGTAAATGTTAATGTCAACTGGCCATTATCACATTATAAATCCGCTGTCCGTTATCTGCAGGCCGACCCGGAAGATATTGCGGCTACCGGAGGCACTAACTGGCAAAAATATCTGCCTCCACGTTTCCAAAAACGCATTTTTTACCCCGAACTATGGAGTACACAGGAAATAAATGAATGGGGCAAGGGATGGGTAAAAAATGTAGTGTTTAGGAGAGAGGATTAAGAGGTGAGGTAACCTCCATTTGCCTTCGTATCGATTCATCATGTATCAGATGATATACCCCCTTTATAAAATTTTTTGGTAAACCCAGTTGGTTAGCCCCTGCAACAGCCGTCTCAATTATTTTCTTCCAATGGGCTACCTGCAACACCGTAATATTATTGTCGCGCTTATAAGCACCTATTTGCGATGAAACGGCCATACGTTTGGCAAGCAGTTCCAACAGCTCATTATCTAACTTATCAATAACTAAACGCAACTCATCCAATTTGGTCTGCAATACCCTGTCAGCAACAGCGGCTGAACGTATGTTTAAACCACTGATAATTTCATGTAGCTCATAAGGAGTTACCTGCTGATTTGCATCACTCCATGCAGATTTGGGCTGTATATGTGTTTCTATCATTAACCCGCACATATCCATATCCATTGCTTTCTGCGACAGGTAAGGTATCAGCTCCCGAGTGCCTCCAATATGTGAAGGATCACATATTACAGGCAACTCATTACATGCTGTTTTTAGTTCAATTACCAACTCCCATTTGGGAGAATTACGGAAGGGTCCATTATCATAAGAATAAAAACCACGATGAACAGCAGCCATTTTTTTTATACCTGCATTATTAATCCGCTCTAAAGCACCCATCCATAATTGCAAATCAGGGTATATCGGATTTTTAACAAATACAGGAATATCAATACCTTTCAAAGCATCAGCAATCTCCTGTACTGAAAAAGGATTCACTGTAGTACGTGCACCAACCCATAAAACATCAATACCATGCTTCAAACACTTTTCTACATGCTCCGCAGTTGCAACTTCCGTTGCAGTGAGCAAACCTGTTTCTTCTTTTACAGCCTGCATCCATTTTAAGCCAATATCACCTACCCCTTCGAAAGTATTCGGACGTGTTCGCGGTTTCCAGATACCCGCCCTGAAAATACTGCCAGGATAACAGGATGCAATCTGCCTGGCAGTTGTCAGCATCTGTTCTTCGGTTTCGGCACTGCATGGGCCGGCAATGAGCAACGGTTTGGGGTAATTACCCAACCATTGAGTTAAAGGTAATATGTCTAATTCTAACTTCACGCCTATCCTATTCTCATTTTTACAAAAATACGCAAAAGAATACAGATTTAGCTGATTTATAGGTATATAAAAATTGCTTTAACACCAAAATATATACTGAACGAATTAGGCTGTCTTAAAAGTCATAAATTAGAATCGTCATTGCGAACCAAGTATCCGAAGGACTCCTATGGAGAAGCAATCTCATATTAAATGGGAAGATTGCTTCACTAAAAAGTTTCGCAATGTCGTTTTTAAACTTTTGAAACAGTTTCATTCAGCCGAAGTATAAATATTCCTCCATTAAAAAAGTTTAAAACATTTTTATTTTACCGGATTTACAGGCAAAAATTATTTGTACCTTTGTATAACCTTCGTATTCCTCTGGTTAAGGAGCACTTAAAATTTATTATGTCAGCAACTACCAAATACATTTTTGTTACCGGAGGAGTAACGTCATCATTAGGAAAAGGCATACTTGCTGCTTCTTTAGCCAAATTGCTTCAGGCAAGAGGCTATACTGTTACCATTCAAAAATTAGATCCTTATATTAATGTAGATCCCGGCACACTTAATCCTTATGAACATGGGGAATGCTTTGTTACAGACGATGGTGCAGAAACAGACCTTGATTTAGGCCATTATGAACGTTTTCTGAATATTCCTACCTCGCAAGCCAATAATATTACTACAGGACGCATTTATAAAGCTGTAATTGAAAAAGAAAGACGTGGTGATTTTCTTGGAAAAACTGTTCAGGTTATTCCTCATATCACTGATGAAATAAAAAATCGTATCCGTTTACTCGGAAAAACGGGTAATTATCAATTTGTTATTACTGAAATAGGTGGCACCGTAGGCGACATTGAATCATTGCCATATATTGAAGCTGTACGTCAGCTTAAATGGGAATTAGGAAACAACGCAATGGTTATTCACCTGACATTAATCCCATACCTTTCAACCACAGGCGAGCTTAAAACAAAGCCTACACAACATTCGGTAAAACTATTGTTGGAGTACGGGGTACAACCGGATGTTTTAGTTTGCAGAACAGAACATTCTCTCAACCGGGATATAAAAAATAAAATTGCCCTCTTTTGCAATGTAGCTCCTAATGCTGTTATTGAAGCTCGTGACGCAAGTACTATTTATGAAGTTCCGCTGATGATGGAAGAAGAGCAATTGGATATTGTGGTACTTAACCAGCTCAATATGCCTGTTTCAGACAATATGGATCTTGCCAAATGGAAAGACTTTCTGCACAAATTCAAACACCCCCACCACGAGGTAAAAATAGGGCTTGTTGGCAAATATGTAGAATTAAAGGATGCTTATAAATCCATTTCCGAAGCATTTATTCATGCTGGTGCAGCGAACGACTGTAAAGTAACCATTGAATGGATCCATTCTGAAAGCATTACAGATGAAAACGTTGGTGAAAAGTTTAAATGGTTACGTGGAATATTGGTAGCTCCGGGATTTGGACAACGCGGTATAGAAGGTAAAATCAGCGCCATAAAATATGCACGCGAACATCAGATACCTTTTTTAGGCGTTTGTCTTGGAATGCAATGTGCTGTTATAGAATTCGCACGTAATGTATTGGGATTAAAAGATGCAGATTCAACAGAAATGAATCCTGAAACACCTTATCCTGTGATCGATTTATTAGAAACACAAAAGAAAATAACCAATAAAGGCGGAACTATGCGTTTAGGCTCCTACCCATGCAATATAGCCGAAAAGACGAAGGCTTGGGAAATATATAAGCATAAAGAGATAAAAGAGCGTCATCGCCACCGCTATGAATTTAATAATGAATATTTACCCGATTTTGAAAAGGCCGGAATGATTGCATCCGGAATAAACCCGGAAGGTGGTCTGGTAGAAATTATTGAAATCAAAGATCATCCTTGGTTTGTGGGCGTTCAATTTCACCCTGAGTATAAAAGTACTGTAGCAAACCCCCATCCTTTGTTTGTAAGTTTTGTTAAAGCAGCAATTGAAGTTGGCAAATTGGTACATTAAAATTTAAGTGGGAAAACTTATAACAAAAAAATGCTCTCAACGTTTTGAGAGCATTTTTTTGTTTATTACTTAAAGTAAATTTATTTTTTACCTAACCCAACCGGGCTTCCAACACGTGTCATAGCACAACGGAAACCAATCCATGCTGTTGCCTGACGCTGATCAAGAAAACGTCTGGTTCCTGGCACCATCCAATAAGCGCGGTCTTTCCAGGAACCACCTTTATATACCCTTGCCTCATCATTAATTAAGGAAGTTTTCTCGTATTCATACATACCCATACTTTCTGGTTTAGTAGCAGTAGTAGGATCATATTTTTCACTGAAAGGAGTACCGCTCAATCCTTCTGCCTGTGTCTGGATATCACCATCTAAATAATTAATGTTATCAGAGTATTTATAGTTTCTTCTTTCATCCAGATTATCGTCAGCCACGCTAATACTTACATCCCTCCAGCGTACCTGTCCGGGGATACTCACAATATTGCTGTCTGCGTCATACCTGATTGTATCATTGACTACAATTCCTTCTTCATTAGTCATCTGAGTTTTAAATACATTTCCTCTAAAAGGGCGGAAATCAGATTTATCTTCGGCAGAAAGAGGGCGGTATACGTCCATTACCCACTCACTTACATTACCTCCCATATTATACAAACCATAGTCATTTGGCCAGTATGAATATACAGGGGTAGTGACATCACCGGCATCATTAAGTGCTCCGGCAATACCCATCATATCACCATTGCTACGTTGGTAATTGGCTTGCATTTGTCCCAGGAACTTTTCATCAGGATTACGTGTTCCGTGACCATTCCAAGGGTATAATCTCCTATCTGTAATACGTTCTCCTATTGTATTTCCAATAAGGCCATAAGCGGCAAATTCCCATTCTGCTTCAGTTGGCAGGCGGTATCGGGGTAAAAATATTCCATCTTCCATACGTACTATACGGTCTCCACCTTCAGGAGCAATGGAAGGAATTGGAGTTACTACTGTCCCCTGCCATTTACCAGCCATATATTGATCGGTATTGAAATAGTCATTTTCTGTTGGAGTTGGAACATGATCTAAAATGCCTTCGCGTATCAGAATAAATTCATTAACACGATCTGTACGCCAGGCACAGAAATCGGATGCCTGTAACCAGTTAACACCCACAACAGGATAGTCTCTGTATGCGGGATGGCGTAAATAATATTCAACATAGGGTTCATTGAAAGCCAATCGGTCGCGCCACACTAATGTATCCGGTAATGCCTTTTTATAAACATCAACGAAATTTGGGCCAAATACCCTTCTTGTCCAGTGTAAATATTCTAAATAATCAAGATTACGAACCTCTGTCTGATCCATGTAAAATGAAGAAACGGTAACCCTTCTTGGTATCGTATTCCAATCGTAGGTAACATCCTGCTCTGCTCTACCCATAGTAAAGGTACCACCCTGAACCAATACCAACCCTGGACCGGTTTCTTGTTCTTCATAAGGAACAACTTCAAAACCTCCATTTTTGGTATCATTGTATTCCCAAGCGGTAACAGGCGATCTTTCTTTGCTACATGAGCCAAGAATAACAATGCCCGCAAGTAAGATGAGTGTGCTTGAAATTTTTTTCATTTCTTTGGGTTTTGGTTAATTAATCAGACTGTTGCAGTTATTACAGCGCATTTTGCTGCAAACAAATTGTAACTATTAAAACTATATTTTCTATTAAATATTGTACTTACTTTAGATTTTAAGTTTAAAATGACGGACAGCTTACCAGCCTGAACTTTTTCTTTTTAGGTTTACATTCAAATTGTAATGAGAATGAAAGTTCATGAGATCCTGCTGTAGCATTTGTTAATTTTGATATTGTAACATCATAACTATATCCTACTTTAAAGAAATGTTGCTGGAAACCAATAACAGCGATAAATGAATCCTGGTTACGATACCATAAACCTGCAACAATTGATCCTTTGGTTACATACAATCCTAAATTAAGCTGTTGAAAATCCTGTTGTTTTTGGAATAGCACATTGGGAGAAATGAATGTTTGCGATCCTTTATCACCTACCGGGAAGGTGGCACCGGCATGTCCTGTCATTTTCATTGGCAGTTTGCTTGGCCCCAGTAACCCTTCATCTGGCTGAGTAAGATGGTGGGCGGCAAAACCAAAATAATAGCGCTTGCTAAATCCTAACATACCAACAGAAAAATCAACACCAGACTTGCTGTTCAATCCGGGTGTTTCATTTGTGTTATATACAAATCCCCTGCGGGCATCAATCATATCACCAAATGTAAGTTTACTCCAGTCGATGCTTTTTTGAAAATAAGTTGCCTGAGCACCAAATTTTAGCGAAAATTCCCTGCTAACGTTTAATAAGTATGAATACATACCGCTTACATTGGTTGTTCTTAAAGTTCCCTGGCCAGCATTATCATTGGTAATCAATAACCCAAGCCCACCAGCAATAACATCCACATGCTGGTCATAAGAAGCAGAATAAGTTACATAAGTTCCTGAAATTCCCGGCCACTGATTACGGTAATTAAGATTTACCCTCGGACATCTTGCTGTACCTGCAAGTGCTGGGTTTAGATAAAGCGGATTAGCATAAAACTGAGTAAATTCAGGATCCTGAGCAAACAAATTTTCATTTATACCTAACATAAACAGTATAGCAGAAGCTAAGATAATTCGTTTTACCATAGTAGAAAACATTTAGGTTTATACAGTAAATTTTTTATAAAGTTACAATTTCTGTTCATAAAAAGAATCAAAGCACAATATTCGGTTAAAAAAATCGTTATTCAAAGCAAAATGTTAAAAGTTTTTAAAAACAAATTTAATTAAAAAAATTTATATATAAACTATATTTGGGATTTAAAGTTTTATGATGGTTTATTGCTAATATTGCTCACTTTATTTTTATTACTTATAACCGGTTGGGATAAATTTATTTTTCTATGCATATCCGATTTACGCTTTATTTTATTTTATTTATTCCTCTTTTTTCACTGTCTCAATCAAGGATTACTGGCGTTTCCCCAACAAATTCAAACCAAATTAAATGGAATCCACCCGCTTCTATAAAAATTTCAGATACTGAGACACAGCGTTTTCTATCATTTGAGGGGGCGCAATATGCTTTTGAGGATGGATTTTTACCCAGATACAGCCAAAAAATAGCTTTGAGCGGTAATTTAAAGAACTTTTCTGCACTACTTAAAAATTCTGTTTTTGAGCCATTATCGGATCAGGAAACAGCTTATATAAAAGACCCCTCAAAAGTTTCAGAACAAATACACATAAGTAGTAATGTGCTGACTGCTAAAAAAAAGTTATATGGGGTTGTTTCTTTTATACCCATCCGTAAAAATAGTGCCACAGGGAAGATTGAAAAATTAGTATCTTTTGAGCTTTCCATTGTGCCAGCCAATGAATTAAAATCGGGAGCACGTTCTGTTCATACCTATGCATCCAACTCTGTTCTGCAAAGCGGTACTTGGTATAAAATTGCATTATCCACAAATGGTATTTACAAATTATCTTACTCTTTTTTGCAAGGTATGGGAATTGATGTAACATCTGTTAATCCCCAAAATATAAGGGTTTATGGTAATGGCGGAAAGGCGCTTGCTGAATTAAACTCTGTTCCCCGCCCGGACGACCTTATTGAAAATGCTATTTATGTTGAAGGAGAGAATGACGGGGTATTTAATGAAAACGATTATGTATTATTTTATGGGCAAGGAACCACAACCTGGACATACGATAGTACGGCTTCCTGCAATAAATATAAACATTCATTAAACCTTTATTCTGACTCAGCCTATTATTTTATTACTACAGATTTAGGTGCCGGTAAACGCATCCAGACACAGGTATCATCTGCTTTACCAGTTACACATACCGTTAATAGTTTTGATGATTATGCTTATCATGAAAATGAAAACGTCAATTTTATAAAATCGGGCAGACAATGGTTTGGTGAGTATTTTGAAAATGTAAATTCTTATAATTTTTCTTTTTCCTTTCCAAATATAGATGCAACATCTGATGCATCAGTAAATGTATGCCTTGCATCGCGTTATTTGAGCGGTGGCAATGCTATTTATTCGGTTAGCAGCCAGTCGGGCAGCACCTCCATTTCTATTCCGGCAGTGTCAGGAAGTTCATACGACCATTATGCCAGAATTGTAAGCAATTGTTATTCTTTTACTCCTTCCAACCCGGCAATTACCGTAAATGTTACCAAACAAACAGCGGATGCAGTAGCATGGCTTGATTATATTGACGTGAATGTAAGACGTTTACTTACCATGAGTGGTGCACAACTAATTTTCAGGGATGCTCAATCAATTGGTACAGGTAATATTGCCCAGTATGAAGTTACGAGCAGCTTACCTATACAAATATGGGATATCACAGATATTAACAATGTAAAACTGCAATCAGTAAACACACCAGGCTCTTCGCTGTACCAGTTTATTTTGCCTGCCGATTCTTTAAAAGAGTTTATAGCTTTTACGGGGGCATCCTATAATGTACCGGCATTGAGAGGAATTGTTGCTAACCAGGATTTACATGCTTTAACGGCCAAAGATTTAATTATTGTTACCCATCCTGATTTTTACCAGGGGGCATTACAGCTTGCAGCATATCATGAAAGCAGGGATAGCTTATCTACGGTAGTTGTAACACCCCAGCAGATTTATAATGAATTTTCATCAGGCGCTCAGAGTGTTTGTGCTATAAGGGATTTTGTAAAAATGTTTTATGACAGAGCTTCAGATAGCTCAGAATTGCCCCAATATTTATTGTTATTTGGTGATGGTTCATATGATAACAAGAAGCGTTTTACGAGCAATACCAATTTTATTCCTACTTACCAATCAGATAATTCAACTATTCCCACCTCATCTTATGTGTCTGATGATTTTTATGGTTTGCTGGATGATGATGAAGGAGTATGGAATTTTGACGCAGTAGATATAGGAATTGGCCGTTTTCCTGTTAAAACAAAATCAGAAGCTCAATCTGCCATTAATAAAATAATGAATTATACCAAAACCGGTTTTTCAACATCAACAACTTCAGGCAATACATGTACCAACCAAGCATCCGGTTCACCTTTTGGGAGCTGGCGCAATACTGTTTGTTTTATAGGCGATGATGAAGATGGCGGTATTCATGCTTCACAGGCAGATCAACAGGCAACTTTGGTTGATACCACCTATCAGAATTACAATATTGATAAAATATACTTAGATGCATACCAACAGGAAGCCACTCCTGGGGGTAACCGTTATCCGGCAGTAGTTGAAGCAATCAATAGAAGGATAGAAAAAGGAGCTTTAATTATAAACTATACAGGCCATGGAGGAGAAGTTGGTTTAGCTCATGAACGAATCATTGAAGTATCCCAAATTAACAAGTGGAATAATGCTACTAATTTGTTTTTATTTTTTACAGCTACCTGCGAGTTTAGCAGGTTTGATGATCCTGAGCGTACTTCGGCAGGAGAGTATGTTTTTTTAAACCCTAATGGTGGTGCTATTGCTTTATATAGCACAGTAAGATTGGTATTTGCGAGCCCTAACTTTTATCTAAACAGAGATTTTTATACAGCCGTTTTCGAACCTTTGAACGGAAAGATGCCACGTTTGGGCGATTTGTATGAATATATAAAAAATCAACCGGGAGGAAACTCTGTTAACAGTCGTAATTTTACATTACTTGGAGACCCTGCGTTGACTTTAGCTTATCCAAAATATACTATTACAACAGACACTGTTAATTCAAATCCGGTAACAGCTATAAGTTCAGATACATTAAAAGCACTCTCTATTGTAACAGTAAGTGGGCATATCAGCGATGCTAATAGCAACATCTTAAGTTCATATAATGGGACATTATACCCCACTGTGTATGATAAACCACAAAACATTACTACCCTGTCAAATGATGGTACATCTGCAAGTCCACCATTTACTTTTAAATTACAAAAAAATATTTTGTACAAAGGTAAAGTAAGCATCACGAATGGATATTATAAATTTTCATTTATAGTTCCTAAAGACATAGCCTACCAGTTTGGCACCGGGCGGATAAGTTATTACGCTGAAAACGGAAATGAGGATGCACAAGGGAATCATGAAAAAATAATTATTGGTGGTTCTAATGATACTGCTGCATCGGATGCTGTTGGACCTGAAGTAAGTTTGTATATGAATGATACCAAATTTGTATTTGGTGGATTAACGGATGAAAATCCGGACATTTATTCGATATTGAAAGACGACAATGGAATAAATACTGTTGGAAATGGAATAGGGCACGATATTACAGCTGTAATGGATGGTAATACAGAAAAATCTATAGTATTAAATGACTATTATGAATCGGATTTAAACAGCTATAAAAGTGGAAGCATACGGTATTCGCTGGAAGAATTAAGTGAAGGTAAACATACATTAAAATTAAAGGTATGGGACATCTATAATAATTCCACAGAAACCTATACTGAATTTGTTGTTGCAAAATCAGCAAAGCTGGCATTAACTCATGTTTTAAATTATCCAAACCCATTTACTACCCGTACTCAGTTTTTCTTTGAACACAACCAAATATGTAGTTTACTGGAAGTACAGGTACAGATTTTTACTGTATCAGGGAAACTGGTAAAAAATATTGACCAGTTTGTTTCAACACAAGGGTTTCGTTCAGAACCGATAGAATGGAACGGTCGGGATGATTTTGGTGATAAAATAGGAAAAGGAGTTTATGTATATCGTGTTAAAGTAAAAACAGCAGATGGTAATACTGCTGAGAAATATGAAAAGCTGGTAATTTTAAATTAATTACTACCTTAGCATTCCCAAAAAAAATCTCATTGGGTATACTATTTTTTTGTTTAGAGCGTTAGTGAAAAACTTTTATCAGTAAAAAATACTTTTTCAGGATGGGTTATATACAGATTAATAAAACACACCCGGTTATCTTACCCCTGCTATTATTGGGTATTCATAGCTTATTTTCTCAAGCGCAACAATCTATTAATTACAATCAAATTTCAGGGCAACAGTTAGATACACGCTTAAATACAATAACTACAGCCGTTCCTTTTTTATTAATCTCACCCGATTCAAGGGCTGGCGGCATGGGAGATGCAGGATGTGCTTCATCAGTTGATGTAAATTCCATTCATTGGAATCCTTCCAAGCTGGGCTTTGCTGACAAAAAGATGGGGTTTGGAGTATCCTATACTCCCTGGCTGAGAGCACTTGTACCCGATATTAACCTTGCCTACTTATCCGGCTATTATAGAACTAAAAAGAGTGGAACAATAGGTGGCTCATTACGTTATTTTTCATTAGGTGACATTACATTTACCGATATTAATGGCAACACTATAGGTCAATTCAGGCCAAATGAGTTTGCTATTGACATAGCTTACGCTACCAAGCTGGGCGATAAATTTTCAGCAGGTGGCGCGGCACGTTATATCAATTCTAATTTAACTGGTGGTACTTTTGTAGACGGGTCGGCAACGCGTCCCGGCCGCTCTTTTGCAGTAGACGTTTCTGCATTATACAGAGAAGATAAATTAAAACTGGGCGATAAAAAAGCTATTTGGGCATTAGGTTTAAATATTTCAAACATTGGTGCTAAAATATCATACTCAGACAGGGGTGGAAAAAACAATTCTGATTTTATTCCTATTAATATGCGTTTGGGGGGCTCATTGGCTATAAATATTGATGATTATAACAGTGTACTGTTTATAGCTGATGCTAACAAATTATTGGTTCCTACACCTCCTATCTATAAACAAAAAATAAATCCGAATACTGGTAAACCTGATGGTATTGAATATGATGCTAATGGCGACCCGGTTATTCTTGCTGGAAAAAATCCAAGGAGGGGTGTTGCAGAAGGTATTTTTGGTTCTTTTAATGATGCCCCCGGTGGTGGCAAAGAGGAACTTAGAGAAATTAATTATTCATTGGGATTGGAATATTGGTATAATAAATTATTTGCCGTAAGACTTGGTTATTTTTATGAGCATCCAACTAAAGGGAACCGTAAGTATTTTACACTAGGAGCCGGTGTAAAGTACAATGTATTTGGATTAGATTTTGCCTACCTTATTCCTACCCAGCAAAGAAATCCGTTAGAAAACACATTAAGATTTACACTGACGTTTGATTTTGATGCGTTTAAGGCACAAAATGAAGCAAGCGCGAACTAAATGACAATACGTATCGGATTTGGGTTTGACGTACATCAACTGCAAGCAGGAAAAGCATTGTGGTTAGGCGGAGTCCAAATCCAGAATGCTTCTAAAGGCGCTGTAGGACATTCTGATGCGGATGTTTTAATTCATGCTATTTGTGATGCATTGCTTGGTGCAGCCGGTATGCGTGATATTGGATTTCATTTCCCTGACACTTCTTCAGAATTTAAAGGTATTGATAGTAAACTACTCCTTGCCAAAGTGATTCAGCTTTTAAGAACAAAGAATTATAGTGTTGGAAATATTGATAGTACATTGGTTTTAGAAAAGCCAAAAATAAATCTCCATATTGAGCAAATAAAGCAGGTGCTGGCACCTATTATGGGTGTAGATACAGACGACATTGGAATTAAAGCTACTACCAATGAAAAGATGGGGTATGTTGGCCGTGAAGATGGGGTTTGTGCGTATGCGGTGGCGTTGATAAGTCAAAAGTGATATGTCGGAAGGCAAAAAGTTTTTGACGGAATTTATTTTTATAGGCATTATCCGGCAATTTCCAGCAAATGTCGGATACGATATTCCTGCATAAGTTGCTGTATTTCAGAACTATAATTTCCATCTTTTTCGACTATCCGGTAATATCCGGTAATTCTTTATTGGTTCTAACATATTTTGTAGAAGGACCTTCGCCAACTTTACTCACCCATTCTCCTTCCAATAATTTTGAAATATCATTTCTTGCGGTTTTTTCCGAAATATTTCCTTTATAGAACTTTTCATATTCTTCTCTTGCAAATTGGTCGGCTGTTTTAATACGTTTTAAAAAGGAGAACATTCTCTTATTCATTTCTATTTGCTTCGCTGTTCCATAAAGCGTAAGTGTAGTGTATCCACTTTGTGTTGTCCATTCAGGCATTCGCAAGCCAAATTCGGTAAACTTGTTTTTAATCAAACTCAAACCTCTTCCTAATTTTTCTATTTTACCTCTCAGGTAAAACATATGGGCAATAGTTGGATTTCTTAAAACAGAATGGTGCTCTTTTATTTTGTTTTTCCCTAAAATAATATCAGGGGGAATTTCACCAGAATTAATTATTTCAATTTTATCAGAATAAATATTTATGGTAATATCCCCCGATATATCAGCATAATCTCTATGAACCATTGCGTTTAGAATAGCTTCATCTAATGCCTCCATCGGATATTTTTCATGCGTTGTCCTGTCCCAATTATCGTGCTTAAATACACTAACCATTGGCAGATTGCGATTAAAATATTCCTGAATACGATTAAAAGACGTGAATAAATTATCTTCTATCAAAACGGTATCATCAAAACGGCTTCCAGTTTTTCCGTGTGGCATAACAGTAATTCTGATTCGGCATTGCGAAATAAATTTAACAGGGTCTTTACCAAATAAAACGATGCTTCCGTTCTTTATCAAATTCAAATCAAACAATTGGAAGTAGTTGAGAAATTCTGGAATATCATTTGGTAAACTTTTGCCTCTGCCTATCTTGTTGGATTCGTTAATAGTAGTTTCAATTTCTTTTTGAACTAAATCTTCCAAAACAGCATCAATAGTCGTTTGTTTTTCCCAAG
Source organism: Bacteroidota bacterium (assembly GCA_023251835.1). Taxonomy (GTDB): domain Bacteria; phylum Bacteroidota; class Bacteroidia; order 2-12-FULL-35-15; family 2-12-FULL-35-15; genus 2-12-FULL-35-15. Next base: position 56,350 of record JAHEXZ010000022.1, read on the forward strand.
TGGAAGCATATTCATTGGAGCTACGCATAAGCAAACTGATTTCATCTCCATTGGCTTCTTTGGTAATACTGTCCTGCCTCACGTAATACTTGCGGTCAAAAGAGTATGGTTGCCGTGAACCTTTAATCACGTTCATTAGAATTACATGTTTGCTCTTGTAAGTTTCTATCCGAACATCAATTAAAGGTTGAGGAAAAATCTGTTCAACAATCAACCTCTTTAGTTCTATAACTTTTTCGTCAATGCCATTTGTTATACCTATCAATTCTTTTCCATTATATCCAACCAATATCCAACCTCCTTCAGTATTCAGAAAGCCACAAGCAGCCTGCATTAGCTGTTGGGGTTTATATTCACTTACAAATTCGATTTGAAGATTTTCTTTTTGCTGAATCAACTCAGCTATGAATGAACTGTTAATCATGGTAATAATTTGATTTTATCAATTAAATTCTTAATCCTTACTGGATATTTAAACTGACTATCTAAATGCAATCGTATATCTTCTAAACTCTGATACTCCTGAACCCAATTTCCTTTTCTATCCAATGGTGGAATTTTATTTTTTATCATCTCCTCATACAATTGAACACAGCGAATATCCATGATAGTGTTATTATTAAAATTGATATTGCCGGAATCGATCGGAATATCAATACCGCCATTGTTAATGGCAGCCTTTCTGATAAGAGAACGAGTAAACGTAACACGGAAATCAGCCATAATAAATCTTGGGATTTTGCGGACAATAGCCGTTTCAAATTCTTGATGTGTGATGGACTTACCGCTTTTATCTAAAACACTCGAACCGTAATCCGGTCTGATAAACCCAATGAACAGATCGCATTCTTCAACTCCATTGGTGCAATTTTGCAAATTTGATTCACTACTATCAACCATTATAGTTCCTTTATGAGAATTTAAAACATCATAGCCAAAGCCATCTAATAATTCATAGATTTTATTTAACTCAGTTTGAAAGTTATAAACTGTTGATGCTACAAATATTTTAATATGATTACGTGGTGCTGCCATGTTGCTATGCTTCCTAATTTATTTTATTCCTTTTGAATTATGAAATCCAAAACCCTAATTTTAACATAAGCTTCCTCTGCATAAAGAAATCCTAAGTCTTCTCCATTATTTGCCATATTCATCTCAAATGATCGCGCCAAAAAGGGTTGAATAACTTCATTTCCTATTACCAGTGTTTTTGGTTGATAGCTCACAATTGTGCCAGTCTTGTCATAAATAAGTAGCAAAATTTTTATTGAAAAAACAGCGGTGGGTAGATTGTTTTTTATCGAGAAAAAAACTTTTGCTGGCAAACAATGCTTGCTCGTTCCTCTCGTCCATTCAAAACAAGGGTCAATATTTCGTATAGTAACGCCTGTTTTAATAAGGGGAGATGCGGAAGTCTGAGAGACAGTTTTAACTTTCGATTTTACAGATGATAAAGAGGTTACTGTTCCAATTTTTAATTTTAAGCTAAGTAAATATTTTACTGGTATTGCAAAATTTATATTTTGTCCATCTGTGAAACTTGCAAATGCAATACCTATAGCCAGTCCAAGTGAATTTAAAACAGGGCCTCCACTACTACCAGGTGAAATAGGAGCAGTGATTTGCAAAACTTTGTTAGTTTGTATATCACGTATTCCGCTAATATTACCTTCAGAAAATGTACCATTAAATCCTTTAGGATTGCCAACAGCAAATATTTTTTCGCCTATCTCCGGAAGATTTTCACTTCCTAAATTTAATTTGTCTCCCGATAGCTCGGAAATTTTTAAGATTACTAAATCGTTTGCTTTATCTATTGCAACATATCCATTTACCTTATATTTTTTATCTTCTCCGTTTTTTAGAATATACGCTGAATTACATCCTTCAATAACATGTACATTCGTTGCAACCAATTCATCATCTATCATAAAGCCAGAGCCATATCCCAATGGTTGTATAAATTGGTCTAAAGCAACAATCGACACGGTTGATTTTATTCCGGTTTTGGCAATTTCGGTGGATGATTGTCCAAATATTTTTAATGATGTCAGTAAAATGGCCAATAAAATAAATTTATTTCCTCTCATTGTTGGCTTATTTTAAAATTGCACAAACTATTAATTTCTGATTGAAATCAAATAAAAATGACATTCAAAATTTGACATCTAAAATACGTATTTAAACAGCGCATTTGAAAAAAATGGCTCTTTTGCTTTTGCCGAAGGCTAGTTTTGCATATCCAGGGGCAAAAGCAAAAGAGCCAATTGTGCAGTTGGCTAAAATTGTTTTTAAAATGCGCGGTGGCAAAAAAAGTTTAAAGTCAAAAGGTTTAAAGTTAGTTAAAGGTTATTGGTTATTGAGTTATTAGCTGTTGAGTATTTGAGATAATTATTGGGGAGGAGGTTTCGGTTGTGAAATTATTTTATAAAGTCAGAGTATATTCCAACCCAACAATGTATAGATTTTGCGGGGCTGAAACATTATATTCGTTTTGAATAAGGTAATATAGTCCAAATGTATTTCTATCACTTTGCTTATAATCCAAACCTAAGGAATAACGCTGCCGGTGCCATAATCTATCGGATTCAATGTTTCTGGGATTATTGATCTGATAACGAAGTTCAGCAGCAATATAAGGTGTTATCCGTTTATTTAAATCATATTTAAGCTGAAATTTGCTTCTCGAATACCATTCAGGAACAGCACCATCATTACTGCTGTTTACATTTCTTACTTCGGACTGGAAACGCTGCCGAAAGGCGATGCTGTAGTTACCAATTTTATGTTTTAATAAAATATCCAACATTAAACGATGACGGTAACTGAAGGTATTATCTAACATATATTTCTCAATTGACCGGTAAGAGAGGGCGATTTTTAATGGTTTGATTGGACGAACCGCAACACCAATATCGGTATAGAACAGGTTGGTTCGGGTAAAATTTTCTTTCACACGATATTCTTCGGTAAGAAAAACAGTGGTATTATTTTTAAGTTCTTTTTCAATGGTAAATGTTGTCCATAAGCCTGCGTCATTTGTGGGTTGTGAAAAACAAATTGCGTTTGGTCCTGACACAATAAGAAATAATAAGTTTATTTTTTTTAACATTATTTTTATGTGGTTTCGTAGTAATAAATCTTTATCAAAGCTGTATCTTTTAAAAAATCTACTTTAGTGATTGCGATACGGTTAATTTTTATACCTGTTCTTGATTCCAGATCATTGATAAGCTCTGCTTTATTTTCAGGTCTTATCAGTTCTATATTTTCATATTGAATGGTTTTTGAAGATTCTTTTTTAATGAATATATTGCTTTCAAGTATATAGGTAAAACCGATGATGATTAAATTCAGAAGTAAGAATTCGTCCCAACTTCCTTTACTTACAGCAGTGAGTAACCCCATAGCGATTACCAAAAAAAGATAAGTCATATCCTTCATTGAAATACCTTCTGTTCGGTATCGCAACATAGAAAATACTGCAAACAATCCAAAGGCAGCTCCCATACTCATTTCTACCTTATTTAAAATAAAGCTAATCAGGAAAATGATTAAGTTGAAAATAAAAAAGGTAAAGAAAAATTCCCGATTTTTATAAATCGGGTAATAAATAAAACGAATAAGTATGAATACAGACAGGATGTCTATACCCAACCGGATAAAAAATTTAGGACCTAATTTTTCAAATAAACTGAATGCCTGGCCTGCAGTATCAGTATCAATTGTTTGTAATAGTACCATATAATACTTTTTTTAGTAAAATTAAATTGGGTTTGAAATTATTGTGTTTTATTTTAAATAAACTGATTATTCCATAACAATATTTACTGATAGAACCTTCACGCAGATGATACTTTTTCATCAGTTTGACAAATGGCGAACTTAATGCTTTATCCTGTTTTACTTCTGCTATTACAAGATTTTCAATGGTTTTACATTGTTCCTTACTTTTAAAAGTTAAGTCAATATCTATGGTTACACGTTCAGGAGAAACTTTATTTACAAATGTAATTCTTGAATAATTCACCCAGATTTTAGCTTCTAAATTTACAGATTCAAGAGGTGTTTTATCTCTCAATAATACTTCCGCTGCATCTTTTATTGAATCTCCTATTTGTTTTTGTTTAACACGATCTTTGATAGTTCTTCCTTTGTTGTTTTTAAATTTAACTTCAAAAAAATGAAGGTTAGATTCTACATATTTCCTGAATCTGATTTTAAATCTGTTTGGTTTTCTTCTATGGTGGCAATGGTATAGGTCGAAATTTGCAGTATCGAAATAGAGAGACTCATAACGGCTAATTCTGTTTCCTTCTATCTCAAGTACTCTGTAATCATTTTTTAATTGATCGAGAAAATATGGCAATTGCTGAAGGGTAAACACATATTTTGTATCTGTTCTATCCATTAATTTTACATTATCCATTTCTTTTAATGTAATGGGAGAGAAATCAGCTAATATGGAGTTGAGATTTTTTTCCAATTTTAATATTCGTAAGTGTATTTTTTTATTGAAAGTACATTGCTATTAGCATCCATGGTTTTCTTCTCTGTTTTCAGGCCATTTTTGTCATAGGTATAAATGGATTTCTTCAGAACTTTTCCTTTCTCATCGCTTGTAATTTCATATATTTTTTCATCATTGAGATTATAGCCATAAATTGTTTTTTCAATTAATTTATCCTTACTGTCAAAAATGCTTTCAGTAGTTTTATCGTTATTAACATTATATTCAGTAATAATTTTCTTTTTTAAATTTCCTTTTTCATCATAAATACTTTCTTCAACAGGGTCATCATTTTTATTGAATTTTTTAGTTTCCTTTTTCTTAAAATTACCATCCTTATTGTATTCAATATCTTCAATTACATGACCTGAATTGTCATATTTCTGATAGGAGTCGTTTCTTGTTTTCTCTTTGCCGTCAATGGTTTCAGTAACCGTAACAGCAGTTGATTTTATTTTTAATTTTTTAATTGTTTTTTTGCTTTGAGCAAGGATACAATTGCTGCTATTAATCAATAGAAGAAGGGATATGAGTATTCTTATGTTCATTAGTATATAATTTGTAGTAGTTTTGACCTCTCCCCTGCCCCTCTCCTTGAGGAAGGAGAGTGGGTTACTGTTTCTTAAGCAATACGAGAGGGAATGGGTTTAATCTTTTTAAGAAGCGGCATATTTTAAGTATTAACAGTAATTTTACCAACATCAACAGTTTGTTTTTTCTTAGTAATTTCCACGTTTACAATAACAGCTTCTTTACCATTAGGGTTTACCGAAGTGCTGGTTTTTGAATAAACGTATATTTTGTAGGAACCGGGACGAAGGTATTTAAATTCAAAAGTTCCATCGGGGCTTGTAGAGATTTTATCACCATAACTTGTTTCATCGCCATAGATAATAAAAACATCAACATCTTCTCCAACACCTTCACTGGTAAGAACAGTAAATGAACCATTCCATTTTTGCACCCATACATTTCCTTTAATGGAAGAATTACCACCATCACCAGCGGGTTTCTTGCAAGAAGACACAGCAATTGTTAAAGCAATTGCAAGAATTGAGATTAATCTTTTCATACGTATAAAATTTATTTGTTAATTATCGGATAAGATTTTCTTAAAGTTTTCTTAAACCCGAATTTACATAATTTTAAGATGATATACATAACAATAATAAATAAAGAAAGGGGATAAAACAAATACAAAATTATTGCATCATTTCGAAAATTTAGAATTAGTCAATAATAATTTTTCCTGTATTAATTAAATTGCCTTCTGAAGTAATTTTATAGAAGTAAATTCCATTTGCTAAATTATTTCTGGTTACTCGTATTTCCGTTTTATTATTTGAAGTATTAATAGCATGAGAAACATCTATTTTTTGCCCCGCCAAATTAAACATCTCAAATGATAAATGCGGATTTTGCTCCTGAATAGGAAATGAAATTAAAGTTGTGTAGCAAAATGGGTTCGGAGAAATTGTAACTACAAGGTTTTCTTTTTTGTTGATGCCAACACTCAATGGCAAGGTATCATATTTCAGTGTAACAATATCTTTTTGAGAATTTAGTCCAATGCTTCCGCCTGTCACATAAACAGAAGATCCAACCACAGCAACCGCATTTGCTCCATCTGTTCCATTTCCTGTTCCATTGTATTTAGAAGTCCAAACTGTATCTCCCAATGGATTATATTTTATGGTAACAAAATCTTTGTTCGGAAACGATGAAGTACCATTTTCAGATTGGCCGGTGACATATATATTTCCTGAAGGGTCTAATGCAATTGCTACTGCCGCATCATTAGTGTTAGACTCTCCATTATAAGATTTAGTCCACTGCTGGGTGCCTGCCGAATTATATTTGATTGTTAAATAATCATAATTTTTGAGCAGTTGAGAGGTAAGGCTATCACTTTGCCCTGTAACATATACATTGCCAGTACCATCAACTGCAATACCATAAGCCCTGTCATTTTTACTTCCAATTCCATCAAATGTTTGCACCCAGGTTTGAGTTAAGGATGAATTATATTTTATTGTTGTGTAATCATCAAATAAATTTGAAGCTGTTGTTTGACCTGTTATGTAAACATTTGCACTTGCATCTATTGCAATTGCATTGGGAACATCATCACCATTCCCTCCACTATAAGTAACAATATTTTGTTGAACGCCAGATGAGCTATATTTTACAGTGACAATATCATAATTACTACCATTAAAGCTTTTTCCGGTAACAAAAACATTGCCATTTGCATCAACTACAATTCCGTAAGCACGGTCAGTTGCGTTTATACCACCATTATAAGAACTAGCCCAAAGTTGAGTTCCGGAAGAACTATATTTCACAGTTACATAATTATCATTTGATGCAAGAGATGGATCACTGTCACTATAACCTGTTACATAAATATTCCCTGAAGCATCTACAAAAAGAGAATTTGCTTTATCTGTACCATTTCCTAATCCATTATAATTTTTAGTCCAAATCGTGTCTCCTAAAGAGTTATATTTTATTGTTATAAAATCATATCCGGTTAATGAATTTTTCGCATATCCTGCAACGTAAATATTTCCTGAAGCATCAAGACCAATTGCTGCAGCTTGGTCAGTTTTACCTGCGCTTCCATCATATTTTCTGACCCAGGCTGTATCTCCAACAGAATTTATTTTCATAACGCAAATATCCTGGTCAGTTCCATTTCCAAAACTATATCCTGCAACATATACGTTTCCTTGAGCGTCCGCAACGATTGCATTTGGGTTGTCTGAGTTATCGCCCTCTCCATTATAATTTTTAATCCATTGTTGGACTCCAGTTGTATTATACTTTATTGTTGTACCATCTTTTTGAGAACTGTTTTCTTCACTCCCACCCGTAACAACACAATTGCCTGCTGCATCAACAGCGATTGCATTTGCCCCATCGCTAATATTGGAAGAGCCATTATATGTTTTTACCCACTGTTCAATTCCTGATGAATTATATTTAATAGTTGCATAGTCATTATTTGTTAGGATACTGGCGTCAACATCCGTTTTTCCGGTAACATAAACATTCCCGTTGGCATCAATTGCAATATCACTCGGAATGTCATTATTATTCCCCGCACCATTGTAATTTTTTGTCCAAACCGGAGTCCCTGCATTATCATATTTCACAGTAAGAAAATCATAATTTGTAGTTCCTGTTTGGTCAACATCGCTCTGTCCGGTAACATAAACATTTCCATTTGAATCATATGTCAGTGCCTGAGGTCTGTCATTGCCTGCTCCAGCCCCATCATAAATCGCGGTCCACAACGTTGCTCCACTTGAATCATATACTATGGTATAATAATCATCATTTGTACTTTTGCTTCGTCCAGTTACAAAAGTATTTCCAGCAGGATTTGTTCGCATTGCCGCGGGTCTATCATTTGATATGCCATTATAAGTTTGCAACCAAGCCTGAACTCCAAGTGAACTATACTTAATAGTTACATAATCATCATCCACTCCATTAAAACTTTTCCCCGAAACATAAACATTTCCGCTATTATCCACACCAACTCCTACAGGAATGTCTCCTAAACTACCCGTACCATCATATGTTTTAACCCATTGCTGCACCCCGTTTGAATTATATTTAACAGTTACATAATCGTCATTCACGGCAGCACTTATGTCATTGTCTGTATTACCAGTAATATAAACATTCTCAGAAGCATCAATTGTCAAATCAACCCCGGTTTCATCCTGGTTTACAATAGTGTTGTTATATGTTCGCGTCCAAATCGTGTCGCCAGCACTATTGTATTTTATTGTAATGATATCATTGTTAGTATTTCCATTATTAATTGTTCCAAGAACATATACATTTCCAGAAGCATCCACCTTAATTGTGTTACCCTTGTCACCACTACCTTTAGCATCAAAAGTTCTCAGCCAAAGAGTATCACCGCTTGGATTTAATTTTGCTGTAATAATGTCTGTATTATTTCCAGAAATCATGGAGTACCCAGTTAAAAATACATTACCAGTAGCATCAAGAGCAACCGAATTGAATTTATCGGAAAAATCGCCAACACCATTGTACCTGTTTGTCCATACGGGGTTGGTTTGTGAATATGCTGTAAAAGTATATAGCGCACCTGCAAGAACTAATTTAATTTTTTTCATGATTTCTAATTTTTTTGATTTTGTTTTAAGAAAAAAGACTTGCAACATCCACAAACAGGGCTTTTCTATGACAGATAGAGTATATTTGTTTCAATTTTTTTAAAATAAATAATAATTAATGCTAATTCTTCCAAAGACTAATGTAAAACAAAACAAATTTAATCAAATGATTGCATTCGTTTAAAAATACTTCGGTAATATTTTGTTCGGTTGGGCTGAAGCCCTTGATAATAGGGGTTTTACATTTGCCCCGACCTTAAGGTCGGGGCTACTAAAACATCAATAACAATGGGGCTTTAGCCAAAAAAATTAAAAAACTACCGAACTATTATTTTAAAAAATGAACTTTTATTCTT
>JAHEXZ010000171.1 GCA_023251835.1 Bacteroidota bacterium
AAAGGTAACATTGATTTTCCTTAAATTGTTTTTTAGAAAAAATCATAGGGCTTAGTATTACTTATTATATTTGCAGGCGTAAACAAAAAACAAAGTAAAATGAAAAAAGCACTTTTATTATTAGCGACTCCTGCACTTTTATTTTTTTCAGCCTGTGGTGGACAAAAAACAGAGGAAAATATCTCTAAACCTGGTATGATGGAAACAAGTGTAAAGGTTAATAGCAATGATTTATTGGTTATGATACCTGATTCAACAAGAGGTGTAGCTGAAATAATGGAGCAACCATGGGGAGCTACTGAAATAAAAGCAGGACCGGATTTCCATATATCTATTGAAGAAAATGAAGGAGATATTGCACTAATGAAAAGTGATATTACCGGAAATGAAGTATTTAAATTACAACGCTACCTGAAAGATGAACCCAACTTATTATTCTGGGAATCTAAAAATGAAAATATGCCAGACCCAAGATTTCATTTTTATTCTATTATTAAAACCGGAAACACAAGCTATGTAATAAAAGATGTTGAAAGACTTGAAGCCTATAATGAAAAAGCTGTTCAAGCAATGGTAGATGCTGCACAAACATTAAAACCCAAAACAGCAGATAAACCTAACTCCTAAACTTTCACGAATATTTTAACCGGATGCTGAACCCTGGCCTGCGCAGGGCGGGCTCGTTTCAGCATAAAATTTTGATATAATACTTTACACAAATGGCAACAGACAGATTCGAAGCTCATGATTATTATTTAATGGATGAGTTATTAACCGATGAACATAAACTAATAAGAGAAACAGCACGCGCCTGGGTAAAAAAAGAAGTTACCCCAATTGTAGAAGAAGCATGCCAAAATGCTAAATTTCCTAAACAATGGATCAAGGGATTAGCGGAAGTAGGAGCTTTTGGTCCTTATATCCCTGCCGAATATGGGGGGGCAGGCTTAGACCAAATCTCTTATGGTATTATTATGCAGGAGTTAGAGCGTGGTGATAGCGGCTTGCGTTCTACAGCTTCTGTTCAAAGTTCATTAGTAATGTTTCCTATCTATACTTATGGTACAGAGGAACAAAAACGTAAATACCTTCCAAAATTAGCCGCAGGAGACATGATGGGATGCTTTGGCCTCACTGAGCCGGATCATGGCTCTAATCCTGGTGGAATGATTACCAATATAAAAGATAAAGGTGACCACTATTTATTGAATGGGGCTAAAATGTGGATATCTAATGCTCCTTTTGCTGATATAGCTGTAGTTTGGGCAAAAGATGAAACAGATAATATACGCGGTATGGTGGTAGAACGGGGATGGAAAGGCTTTACAACTCCTGAAACACATGGCAAATGGAGCTTACGTGCAAGTGCTACAGGAGAATTGGTGTTTGACAATGTGAAAGTTCCTAAAGAAAACTTATTCCCTACCATTAAAGGATTAAAAGGGCCATTGGGTTGTCTGAATTCTGCTCGTTATGGTATTGCGTGGGGAGCTATAGGTGCTGCTATGGATTGTTATGACTCTGCTTTGCGCTACTCCAAAGAACGCGTACAATTTGGTAAACCCATAGGAGGGTTTCAGCTAACACAAAAAAAACTGGCTGAAATGATCACAGAAATTACTAAAGCACAGCTATTAACCTGGAGACTGGGAGTTTTAAAAAACGAACATCGAGCTACACCGGCACAAATATCAATGGCAAAACGTAACAATGTGAATATGGCAATTCAAATTGCACGCGAGGCTCGCCAGATACATGGTGGAATGGGCATTACAGGAGAATATCCTATTATGCGCCACATGATGAACCTTGAATCGGTTATTACTTATGAAGGCACACATGATATTCACCTGTTAATTACCGGGCTTGACGTTACCGGATTAAATGCATTCCAGTAAAAAAATGGTGCAATAATTGTATTATCAATATAATATCCAAATAGAGTAAACAAATTTTTAATAAACCCTTAAAACCAAATAAAAAATGAAAAAGTATTTATTCCTATTAGCTGCAGTTTGTACTTTCGGATTCACCGCACTTGCGCAAAGTGCCCAAACCCACAAAGAAATCACCAATCTTTCTGCTGAACGTTTTAAAATCATTATTGGAAATGATAAAGAAGGGGTTATATTGGATTTGCGTACCACTGATGAGATGAACAAAGGATATATAAAAGGTGCTGTACAACTTGACTTTTTGGCAAAAGATGCTGAAAAACAAATTGATAAATTAGACAAAACTAAAACGTATTACATCTATTGTGCCGGTGGCGGAAGAAGTGCCGATGCTGCTGAATATATGGCAGAACATGGATTTAAAAGAATCTACAACCTTGAAAAAGGATTCTCAGAATGGGAGAAAAAAGGGTTTCCTGTTGAGAAAAAGTAATATTACCTCTCTTTTTACAGTATTAAAAACGAGGCCGTTTCCAAATTCTTTCTATCCTGTCGTGTTGCTATAGGACAACAACATAGAATGAGTTCGTTTGTGAAACAGCCTCGTTTTAGTTTATAATACCCTCTTTTCCTGTTTTCAGCACCAACCATAAATACCCTCTGAAACCCTTGCTAAATCTATGGTAATTTTTAGAAACGGGTGCTGCAAGCGCTGAAAACAGGGGAAAGAAATATTGATTTTGAATAAAAAAATCAACCACCAATCATCTTTTTTATTTCGTTAAGTTTCATTAATGCTTCAATTGGGGTTAGTGTATTGATATCGGTTTT
>JAHEXZ010000083.1 GCA_023251835.1 Bacteroidota bacterium
TAAACCGTAAACAAAAACGCCTTTCAAGATTTCTCTTGAAAGGCGTACCTTTGTTACTGCTCCTTCTGCTGGACTTGAACCAGCGACCCTCTGATTAACAGTCAGATGCTCTAACCAGCTGAGCTAAGAAGGAATATTTTCTCACTTTTTTCTTTGACTCTCTGATTAATCCCGTACATACGGGACTCTAACCAACTGAACTAAGAAAGAATTTCTCCTTTAGATAAAAAGGAGTGCAATATTACTATGTTCTATTTAAATATGCAATATATTTGTGCAAAAAAATACTAAATTACATTTCTATGAGCTTATTAGTGATTGGTACTGTGGCATTTGATGCTATTGAAACTCCTTTCGGAAAAACCGATAAAATTCTTGGCGGGGCAGCAACATATATTTCTTTGGCAGCTTCTTATTTTACAAAAAAAGTGAACTTAGTATCTGTGGTAGGCGAGGATTTTCCTGTCTCCAACATTTCAATGCTTCAAAAACACTGTGTAAATACTGATGGTTTGCAAGTGCTAAAAGGACAGAAAACATTCTTCTGGGCTGGCAAATACCACAATGATATGAATACCCGCGATACCATCACAACCGAATTAAATGTGCTGGAGCATTTTAACCCAATAGTACCGGAACATTACCTGGATTGTGAATTTTTAATGCTGGGCAACCTGGTACCAAAAGTGCAGCAACAGGTGATTGCACAAATGAAACAGCGTCCGAAACTTATTGTTATGGATACCATGAATTTCTGGATGGATATAGCTATGAATGACCTGAAAGAAACATTAAAAATGGTAGATGTACTTACCATTAACGATGAAGAAGCACGTCAGCTTTCGGGGGAATACTCGTTAGTAAAAGCCGCACAAAAAATAATGAAAATGGGGCCTAAATTCTTAATCATAAAAAAAGGAGAACACGGTGCCCTCTTGTTTCACAACGAACAAGTATTCTTTGCTCCTGCCCTGCCATTAGAAGATGTATTTGACCCGACAGGCGCAGGCGATAGCTTTGCAGGTGGTTTTATTGGTTATCTTGCAGAAACAAAAGACATTTCATTTGATAACATGAAACGAGCCATCATATTCGGCTCTGCAATGGCTTCATTCTGTGTTGAAAAATTCGGAACAGAAAAATTGATTGGACTTAGCCAGGAACAGTTAGATAAACGTGTTCAGGAATTTGTTGACCTGGTGCAATTTGACATTGCATTGGTTTAATTACTACTACTACTAAACAAGCTGCCTTAAAGTAAACTTCGCGGCAGCTTGTTTCTTTGTAATATAGTAATTCACTTATGGCTTCTTCTTTTTCTTTTCCTCAAGCAAAATATTTACCTTTTTTACCAATTCGTACTTTTCCTGTAAATCCATCAACTGGTTTTTCAATAAATTATATTCAGGGGCATTTTCTATTGAAGAGTAGGGCTTGTATTTTTTTATATTCTCCGCAGTTTCAGTATGAGGTAGCATCTTAGGGTTGATAAAAAGAGTAAAAAAATCATAATTCAGCGCTTTACAAAACTTTTGAAGTAAAGCCGTATCTATAGATTCCCTCTTAAATATCCCATATATATTTTGTTTAGACGTATTAATGGATTTTGCTAATTCAGTAGCCCCTATCCTTGACTCTTTTGCCTGTGCTTTTATTTTTTCACCAATATGTATTTTCATGCGTACAAAATTGGTACACTAATCGGCATTTGTAATCAGATAACAGCACAAACATTATTTACTTATAGTAAAATATTATTTTACTATATTTAAAATATTTATTTACTTTGTATACTACTAAATAAACTATCTTGGTTATCAGCATGGAATTCGAAAGAAATATGACATCAAAAGAAATACAATTAGAGGTACTCTCTCTTAATCTACTCATTAACAGGCAGTCAGAAATTTACAAATTATTAGCCAAAGAAAATCACATTGTTTTTAAAACAATTATCTCCGATAAGCAATTTTTTTTCCAACTCAATCAACCCCTGTTTATAGAGGCGATGGATAATTTATTTTCCATCGCTCTCCAAGCTGCCGGTGAGCGTGGTCAAATACAAATTGGGTTATCAGCTAACGGGGGCAATGCAACTATTTTATTATCTTATTCCGGAACCAAACCATCTGTAGAATCTCAAAACAATACTTTAAGCAGGCACTCAGAGAACAAAATACAGAGTGATAATTCTGGCAGAGAGTTAAAATTTTATGTTGCAGAAAAAATAATAAAACTGCACAAAGGAAAAATTTGGTCTGATAGTTCTGCAGAAGGCACAACTTTTTATATTGAACTGAATAAGGGTATTATACTATAAAAAACACAATAAGAGTCTAAGTGGCTGACCAATATTTTCTACATGGTGAAATAAAGCACTTTCATACCTTACAAAGTGGCTCTCTGTTTATCAGCTCAGCCACTTTTGTTTTTTGTCCTTCATATTTTACCATAATTTTGATTTATTTTCCAACATTATATTCTGCTCAGAGCAATTAAATCCCATTTCTATCGTTTGCCTAAAATCCGTACATTCGTGATTTAATTTTTTGACTACAGCCAGATTTATGCTAAAAAATATCTTTCTGTTTTTAAAGAGCCGGACTTTTTTTATTCATTTGGGCATATACATAGTGTCACTTGTAGTATTAATGTGGCTTGTAATGAAATGGCTGGGGGCTTATACAAGTCATGGCGAAACCATAAAAGTCCCTGATTTTCATGGCATTAAAATGGCTGATTTAGATAAAGTAGTTGCCGATAAAAATCTTAATTACCTTATCATTGACTCTGTATATGATGCCAAAGCTGCAAAAGGAGCTGTAATACGCCAGGACCCGGAGGCAAATGCTGAAGTAAAGGAAGGCAGAACTATCTATTTATACGTCACTTCCATACAGCCACCCAATGTTCAAATGCCCAAATTTATTGACCGCTCCTTAAGGCAGGCTATTACCATGATTAACACCTATGGGTTTAAATTAGGTACTATCAGCTACGTTCCTGACCAATGTGCCAACTGTGTATTGGAACAGTTAGTAAAAGGTAAAAAAATTCAGCCCGGAACAAATGTGCCAAAAGGTACTGTCATTAGTTTGATAGTAGGCCAGGGACTTGGTAATGACGAGGTTGGAGTACCATGCTTATATGGTTTGTCACGCAGAGAAGCAATGCAAAAACTGGCAGAAGCATCATTAAGTATTGGAGCCATTGCATTCGATAATCCTAAAGATACTGCAATGGCATTAGTATACAAACAAATACCATCATGTGGCAGAGCAGCCAGCGCTAAAGTTGGTGCAAGCATTGATTTATTCTTAACAACTGATAAAACTAAAGTGCCTCCTTCTCCGGATTCAACAGGAACTGCAAAAACTAATGATACTGATTTTGACGAATAAAAAGTATATATTCTCCTTTCTTTCTATTGTTATTTCTATCTCACTTTTTTCTCAGGAATTAATAGAGAATGAACTAACAACCAATGCTATGCTTGTAAATAGCTGGAAGCAGCTGAAAATGCATCAGGATACACGTACGTCCTCCCTATATGATACCATTAACCTCGACACTATCAGAGGAATATTAGACGATTTCTCATACGATAGAGTTTACCCCGATACTTCCATCTGGCTGGATAATCAGGTATATATTAACCGCAGTTATCCCAAAGCTCCTGTTACTATTGGAGTAGCAACATTTGATGGCTTAAATGCCAATGGCTACCCCTATAACTTCTTTGCATCCTCAACCTCATCCTCATCGGCTGATTCATTAACTTCAAAGCCTATCAACTTATTCGATTATATAAATGACGGAAATACGGTAAATTATCAGATTAGCGATTCGCTTTATTTCAGTTTCTATTATCAGCCCGAAGGACGTGGAAATTACCCTGAAACAAACGATTCATTAGTGCTTGAATTTACTGCACCAGGCCTCTCTTCCTGGCAACCTATATGGGCTACCAGCGGAACTAACCTTGCTGATGAAGACAGCAGTTGGAAACTTGTAATGATTCCTATAAAAAACGTTCAATATTTAAAAAAAGGATTCCAGTTCCGTTTCCGCAATTATGCCACCGTCAGCGGTAATCTTGATCATTGGCATATCGACTATGTATACCTGAATAAATACAGAACCAATGCCGACACCATTTTTGAAGATGTTGCATTTGTTTACAACACTCCTTCATTGCTTAATACATATTCTGTAATGCCTTGGAAACATTATGATGCTTCCTTTATGAAAACAGATTATAGTACTACCATCCGCAACAACTTCAACATTCAGAAATATGCAAGTTTTGTATACAATATATATGATGCCATCGGCACTCAAGTACACAATTATAACGGAGGAAGTGGCAACATATTTCCTTTTATTTCGAACGGATACTGTAATGATCCTGCATTTATTTTACCACCCACAACGCCTTATTCAATTCCAACACTTACTGATACCACAAATTATACAACTGAGTGTATTATATACACAAGTCCTGATAAACAAAGACAAAATGACACTGTACGCCACAAACAGGAATTTCTGAATTATTATTCCTATGATGACGGAACTGCGGAAACGGCCTTTGGCTTAAGCACTTTAAATGCCCAAATCGCTGAGAAATATACATCTGCAATTGGTGATACATTACGTTGTATTGATATTTATTTTAACCCGGTAATGACCGATGCCAGCTTGTATGCTTTTTCCCTGAATGTATGGAATGATGCCGGTGGTATTCCCGGAACAGCTATTTATACAAGCGATACTGTTTTAATTCCTATGTATGCCCAAACCGGTTATGACCACTTTACTCATTATTACTTAGACCCTCCTTTGTATGTTCCTGCCGGAAGTTTCTACGTTGGATTTACACAAAAAACGAATCAGTTTTTAAATGTGGGTGTCGACAGAAACATCAATACACAAGACAAGATATTTTATAATGTATCCGGCCCATGGAATAGCTCACCATTTCCAGGCTCTCTGATGATTCATCCTGTTTTTGGTATTGCTGATTATTATGCAGGAATAGATAATAGGCCTGTAATAGCCAAAAGAGCAAATACAATTACTGTATATCCTAACCCGGCAAGTGATAAACTGTATATTAATTCTACTGCTGTTAATATAGCTGAAAAAGTTACGTATTCCATTATTGATATTTATGGAAGAATGATACTTGAAAATAAAATCAATATGCCTGAATATATTGATATATCATCTCTTTCTGAAGGTGTTTATTTTATACGGATAGTTGATGGACACCAGGTATCTACAATTAAATTTATTAAAGTTGATTAAGAGTTGTTATTAGGTTATTAGTTAACAATTAATAACCTAACAACCCAATAACTTAATACCATACAACTAACTGTGCATAATGAAAGAAGACGAGGAACTTGATATAAGCGAAGACCAGAACGAAGACCAGGAGTTGTTTGAGCACTACCGTATAGTGGTAGAAAAGGGACAGCAATTGTTACGGATTGATAAGTTTTTGATGAATCGAACTCCTAATGCAACACGTTCTAAAATACAACAATCGGCTGAAAATGGAAGTATATTAGTAAATGGCAAACCTGTTAAATCTAACTATAAGGTTAAACCATTTGATGTAATTACAGTTGTATTAGCACATCCTCCGCGTGAGATTGAATTAATACCTGAAAATATTCCCATTGATGTTGTTTATGAAGATGATGATTTAATCATCATTAACAAAAAAGCAGGTATAGTGGTTCACCCTGGTTATGGAAACTACAGAGGTACGCTGGTAAATGCACTTGTATATCATTTCCAAAATTTACCCACCGCCCCGCCCCGCCCCGCCCCTATAGGGAGGGAGAATCAACACACAAACCCGGCAGGTATTGCTGGAAGCTCCTCCCCTTCTGGGAAGTCGGGAGGGGCTTTACGTCCCGGCCTTGTTCATCGGTTAGATAAAAATACCAGCGGTATTATGGTGGTCGCAAAAACAGAAACTGCAATGGTGAAGCTCGCAAAAGATTTTTTTGACCGTAATATCGACAGAATATATAATGCCCTGGTTTGGGGTGATTTTAAGGAAGATACTGGAACCATTACAGGAAATGTAGGCCGTCACCCAAAAGACAGGAAAAAAATGGATGTTTTGCCTGATGATAATGAATTAGGAAAACATGCCGTAACACATTATAAGGTTTTAGAACGTTTTGGATATGTTACATTGGTAGCCTGTAAGCTTGAAACAGGCCGCACACACCAGATACGGGTTCACATGGAACACATTGGCCATTCCTTGTTTAATGATGAACGGTATGGTGGCGACAGAATTCTAAAAGGAACTACTTTTGCAAAGTACAAACAATTTGTTGAAAATTGTTTTGCAATTATGCCTCGTCACGCGCTGCATGCCAAATCATTAGGATTTACACATCCTGTGACCGGGAAATATATGTTTTTTGATTCGGAACTGCCTGACGATATGCAGGCTGCGCTTGCCAAATGGAGGGCTTATGCCAGTTCAAAAGCGTTAGAAGAAGATTAGAAAATTATTGCTCTACTCCCAGGCTAATTTTTTATTCCCGTGTTTAAT
The DNA here is from genome assembly GCA_023251835.1 of Bacteroidota bacterium. Lineage (GTDB taxonomy): Bacteria > Bacteroidota > Bacteroidia > 2-12-FULL-35-15 > 2-12-FULL-35-15 > 2-12-FULL-35-15. The sequence goes on from JAHEXZ010000083.1 coordinate 6,584, forward strand.
TACCTCCACTCCTCCTATACTTCTTACCCATTCTCCCATTTCTTTCAGCTGAATATCAAAATTTACAGATGGTGAATAGTTTAGCTCTTTCTTTATTTTAGTAATATCTAAAACCATGTTTTTTGTAAATGAGCGCACCAAGAGAGGCGTAATACCACCTATCTTAAAAAAAGCTAACAATTTTAAAACAGCAACCTTAATCTCTTTTTCGGGTAACTCTTTATTATATAATTCTTTTACAATTTTTCTGATTATTTCAACAAGTATATAGGTTTTATCATCTGCAATATTGTATATATTAACTCCTTCTTTCTTTGAATTTATACATAATTGAATGGCATGTGCTATATTCTCATAATGCGTCATTGAAACAGCAATTTCCATCTTCCCTGGCCGGTTGAATATATTCTTTTTCACAAGCTTCAATATCCGGGGAAGTATAACCTTGTCACCTGCTCCATAAAGAGCACGGGGACGTAAAATATAACATGATTCATAGAGGCTTGTTTTTATCAAAGCCTTTTCTGAAAGCAACTTCGATTTTCCATAAGGTGATAATAATTTATCATTCTGCTCGCCTGCCATTTCCTCTGTTATAGGTATGTCTTCAGGAAGATAAACAGAAGAAGAGGAAATATGAATAAATATTTTGCATTGTTTTGCTGCCTCTGCCACATATTGAGTCCCTAATACGTTGGGGTTATACAACTCTTCTGAATTAGCCTTATCATCTGCCACAGCAGCAGCATGTATACAAACATCCGCTTCAGGAAACCTGAAAGGCCGGGTAATATCAGCCTGGAAATAGCTTGCATACTTTAAAAGGGAAACCGGTGGATTTTTATCTCTTCCATGTGCAATCACTTCATTTCCTTTTAAAGAAAAATAACGCGTGAGATATGCTCCTAATGCTCCGGTAGCCCCGGTAATAATAATCCTCATAATAAGCTATTTACCTTTTGATGAATTCAGCGAAAGCTAAACTAATTTCTATTGAAACAGTAATTTTAATTATGTTTGTATGAGTTGCTAATATACAATTAATGGTTGGAATAGTTAAGGGTAATAATGTTGGTGTAAATTCCGGTGAAATAGGCGGAAAAGCAAGAGGCTTAATCTTCTTACAAAAACATGGATTTAATACCCCACCCTTTTTTATTCTGAATCATACTACGTTAATGGCTGTTAGTGACGGAAGCTGTTCTTTACAAAGCCTTTTGCAGGACTGGAAAACTAAAAACAATATTTCTCCAGATTCTGTCTGGGCTATACGATCAAGTGCCGACAATGAAGACGGTGCAAAAAAATCTTTTGCGGGGCTATTTACTACGGAAACCAATGTTCTATTATATAATATTCCAATTGCAATAGAAAAAGTACTTAAAGCTTATTCAGAAATTGACAAATTAAAATACAATGAAAACGGACAAATCAAATTTGGTATCATTATTCAGGAAATGGTACGCTCAGTATACTCGGGTGTAATTTTTTCACACAATCCGCTGAATATAAAAGAAAGTAAAATTCATATAAACCTTATTCCAGGAATAGGAGAAAACTTAGTATCCGGTAAGGAAGAAGCATTTACAGTAACATGCCTGGAAAATGAAATTAGCTTTTTAAATGATAGAGATACGTTTAAGGGACAAATTTTTACAGATGAACTTATTGATATATCAAAAACATCGGCTGACATAAAAAATGATATTATCCTTTTTCTAACAGAATTAATACAAGGCACACAAAAACTTGCAAAATTAAAAAATCATCCGGTTGATATTGAATTTGCAATTGCAAATAATACCGTTTACTGGCTACAAGTGAGGCCTGTTACCAAAGCTGATGAATGTATAGCTATCTGGGATAATACTCATGCAGAAAGTAATTATCCGGAACTTACACTTCCCTTGACTATTTCCATAGTAAAGTCATCCTTTCAGCATGCTTATACAAGTATGGGAATATTTTTAGGAATGAGTAAAAATTTTATTTCTAAAAATGAAGGGCTATTGAAAAATATGTGTGGAGAAATACATGGCGCTCTCTATTACAATGTAACAGCATGGCAGCAATTAATATTTCAATTACCTTTCGGCAAAAAAGCAAGCTCAGCTTTACCCAAAATGTGGGGTATGGAACCAACAGATTTTGCTCCTGTTAATTATAAAATGCCATGGTACTTACGATTCAGAATCCTGTTTAATTTGACTACCTCCTTCTTGTTTTTAAATAAATTAAAAAAAGACTACATCCGAAACTATGAATATGTAATGAATGAGTATGATCAACTCCATCTCGAAGATAAAAGCCACAACGAACTTATCAGCATATATAAAGATATAGAAACAAGATTAGGAAGAAAGTGGGCAGCCCCTTTAATCAATGGCCTTTTTACAATGATATTATTTTCAACATTAAAAAGTATTACTGTTAAATCGCGTTTCAATAAAAAACATCCAAATTTTGTTAATGATATTCTTTTTGCACAAGGAGATGTTATCTCTGTAACTATTGTACGCGAATTTCAAAAATTACTTTCCAACATCCGGCAGGATAAACGCTTGTTGCTTTTATTTCAGAATGAAAAGCCCGAAACAATCCTGCAAATGCTTTCTTCACACTATAAAGAATTTCATTTAATGGTAATCAATTATATTTCACAATATGGTGAGCGCAGTGATGAAGGTGAATTAAAAATGGAGACTGTTAATTACAAGGAAAATCGACTACTTTTTATTACTTTCTTAAAAGAAAACTCTTTTGGAAAAATAAATGAATCCTATACAGGTATTAAAGATTTTGATTACGTAAAAATTCTAAAAAAAGAGTATCCGTTGAATATCATAAAACGGTTTGTACTTATAACTCTTATTAAAAAAACTATTTCAAGAATCAGAGACAGAGAAAATCTGAGATTTATCAGAACAAAAACATTTGGACTTGTTCGAAGAATTTTCAGAGCTATTGACCACGATTTAGTAAATAATCAAAAAGTTGAATCAAAAAATGACTCATTATACTTAATGCTGGATGAATTGGTGGATACCGCAAGTAGTTCAACATACATTAACAATATTCGCTTGAGGAAAGAGATGTATAAAAAACATGCGGAAGTAAAAAGAGTAAATCGTTATAAACAAAATAATAGTGGTTATACACCAGTAGAAATAACCACTTCGAATTTCCAGAATGCTGTTATTTCCGGAATTGGCTGTTGCAGTGGAATTGTAAAAGCAGGAGTTAGAATAATAGACTCCAAAACAGAAGTTACGGAAAACTTTTTCGGCAAAATACTAATAGCTGATTATTTTGAACCGGGAAAAATTAATCTGTTCTCTCAAGCCGCAGGAATTATTTCAATAAGAGGCAATTTGTTAAGCCATACAGCAATTCTTTGCCGTGAAATGGGCATCCCTTCGATTGTTGGTGCAAAAGGCCTGCTTAATAAAATTAAAGATGGTGACACAATTGAAATGAACGGTGGAACAGGAAAAATAAATTTAATGTAAGAAAGATGAACAATTTTCAGATAGCCGCTCTTCTTTCAAAAGTCACATTTTCTAATGCAGAAAAAGAACAGGCTGCCTCCTATTTAAAAAATATTTCCAATGATACAGTTGCCCAGGAAAAATTTTTCAATTATTGCAAAATATGGAAACTTGCTCCGTGGATATGTTCTCAATTAAAAAAACACAACTTGTTCCATCTCTTATCTGCTAATATTCAGCAACAGTTTAGTGAAATACACTTAAAAATAAAAGATGAGAATGAAAAAAGGAACCAGGAAGCTGTTCGTTTTCTTAAAAAGTTTAAAGAAGAGAATATTGATGTTATTGTGCTAAAAGGTAATCTTTTTGCCCACACTGTATATCAGGAAACCGGATATAAAAGAATGAACGACTTTGACATTCTTATTAGACAGGAAAATTGGGAAAAAGTGCAGGATATTTATTTTAGTTTAGGATACATCCCTTTAGGATTTGGGTGGAGCGGAGAAAAACAAAAAGTCGCCAAATTCAGCCATGTGGGCATGTCATTCATCAGCCCCGGTTATACATGTATAGTTGGTACACAATGGGGCTTAAAATCACCTACAACCAACTTTAATGTTCCAATTGAAGAAGCCTGGAAAACAGCCAGAGATTTTAATTTTAATGGAGTAATAGTAAAACAGCTTTCACCAACTTTTAACATCCTTCACCTGATACTGCACATGGGTATATACAAGTGCGGAATAAGAGATTTGATGGATGTGTATAATGTATTAATAACATCTGAAGTTGATGAAGACGAACTTATCCGGTTGATTCAAAAATCAAATACTGTTAATAAAGCATATTTTACTTTTCATTTGAGTAATATTTGTTCCCCTTCGTTTAAATCAATTTTAAACAAGTTATCTCCACAGAGAAATAGCTTTACCATACGAAGATTAAAAAAACGCCTGCTCGTCAATGAGCTAACAGGAGACATTCATAACTCCTACAATGATTATTTCCAGGACGTAGAAAAAATTGTTATCTACTTCAATTTATTTCCTCAATTCCATAAAAAACTCTTTTTTTATTTCAAGATATTAAAAAGCATTTATTTGCCTAAAATGGAAACCAGCCTTAAGCTTATAGATAAAGCCGATCAAGCCAGCATAATTAACATAACAGAAGCCAGAATTAAAGCGCCTTATTTTGTATTTTCACTGATTGCCCAGGAAATCGGATGGAAGTTTACTATCTTATTGTTCCTGAAATTATTTGTCGACTTACTACTTTCATTCAAAAATTATTTTATCAAAAAAGAATCATACTTTGACTACTTGAGAAAACGGGGAATTGATCCAAAAATAATTGAAAAGGTTGTAAAAAATATTCAATAAATCATGAACAGATTAATATGTATTACGGGGATAGATGGAGCAGGTAAAAGCACTTTGGTAAACAACATTGCTACAAAAATTTCACCTGTATATATTGCATCTATTTGGGACATAATGAACAGTGCAACAACCCTTTTCAGTACTAAAAAAGATATTGATAATTATTTATGTGCTCTTACAGCAGATTCACGTGTTTTATTTCTTGCTCATGCCTTAAAATACTCGCTTGATAAAGCATTAGAATCAGGTAAAGAAAAAATTTTATTAAACAGCTATTATTATAAATACTTTGCTGCTGAACTGGCTTTGGGAGCTTCAGAAAAATTAGTCCTTTCACTTATTAAAACTTTTCCCCAACCTGATATAACAATTTATCTTGATATATCAATAGAAGAAGCTGCTGAACGCAAAAAAATAATATCGCGTTATGAAAGTGGTTTAATAATGTATCCTGCAAAAGATAATTTTATTGCTTTTCAAAAAACAGCATTAAACAAATGGAATTATTTTGAAAAAATAAACTGGCATACAATCAACACTTCTGCCCCGCCTGTTCAAGTTCTCAACGAAACTGTAAAATTGATAGAAAGATTATGAAGCTTATACTAATTACAGGCTTGGATGGAAGTGGAAAAAGCACCTTATTATCCAGGCTGGAAACGTCACCTAAACAATCTTCACATGCCTATTTACGGGTTCCTGCTATAGAACCAGAAAAATTTGAACAAAACAAAAAGCTTTATCAAACCTCATTGTTTATTAATAAGCTCAATCATTATGCCGATCATTATAATGCCCCTTCACTAAAGGCATTTGCTCTTTTTGCATCTATGCTCTTGTTTAAAGAACTGCTGAAGGAGCTGGAAAATAATTCCATTGTTTTTTGTGAAAGACATCCGCTTATTGATACAGGAGTATATGCCCGTTTTTACAGTGATAAAATGAATCCGGATTTGCTTTCACACACATTAAGAATACAGTTAGAGAAAGAATATTCTCAAGAGTTAGACTATCTGTTAGAACTATTTACAATCAAAAAAATTGATTTTTCAAAAGGTAAACTTTATGCTATATTTAATTTCATGTACCAATGGTTTTCAGTTGGAAAAAAATTTAATATTTCTGAATTAAAACAACTTTTTAAAATTGATTTGCCCAACAAGATATACTATTTAAAGGCTGAACCCGGCACTCTAATAGAGCGTTTGAATACCAGAAAAACACTGGAAGCGCATGAAAGTAAAATAACATTTGAAAGATTAGCACCTTTTTACGACCAGTTATTCACTGAAGTAAAAACAGAGGTAGAAATATTACCGGCAAATTCGATTAAAGATTTAGATGATGCTTTTATTAAGTTAAAAGATGTTTATTTTATACTGCAAAATGGATAAATTTCAGCAACAAGATTTTATGAAAGAATAGCTATCATCCTTATCGAATTAAGCATTATTCTGTCCGCAAATTTCAATTTCATTAATATTTCAGCCGTTTTATAAAAAACAGCTCTCGTTATAAGAAACTCCTTTAGTGCATATATATATCCCCTTTTCCATTCCTGCCACGCTAATGCCGGATATTCTTTCTGTACTAACCGATAATGAAAAAGCAGTTGTTCAACAAAAAATTCTTCGTCAAAATCTTCAGGCATAGTGAAACTCAACAACTCAACAATATCACGGTGAGGGATATTAAGAACAGCCAATTCCCAATCATAGATACATGGTGTTCCGTTTTTTCTTACCGCAATATTTCGTGGGTTAAAATCATTATGTATAAGCGTAACAGGTAAATCTATCGTATTGTACTCGTTTTCTATATCTAATACAAATTGTGGAAGACAGGCATACTCTTCCCTTTCATCCTCCTGACAAATAATAGAAACCATTTTTTTGTAAAAAAGCAGAGAATTCAATGGCTTGAAACGTGTAACTTCCGGAATTTTCTTTTGAAGTTCAGGAGTTAAAAACAAATGATGTACCTGGTGAATGGCTTCTATAGTATCTTGAATCAATGCCTTAGTCCATTTATCAGGAGAGTTTTCGGAATCAATAAGTAATAATTTTTCTGCTATTAAATTTTCCTGAAACAGAAGATATACCTCTCTGTTAGCATCAATATATTTACCATAATACCCCGGTGTATAGTTATACTTCAGAGCTGATAGAATTTCATAAATATTTAATTCTTTTAAATGGCATTTAGCATATTCCAGATTTTCCCTGAATTTGTAAATTAAATCTGATAATCCCGGATCAATAGAAGCAGCCATTAAATGTAACCCCTTAATAACATCAATATCTGTTGCCTTTGACTTAATCAATATATTCTCACATTGCTGCCCCTCTATGAAAACTGTTACCGGAATAAAACCTGTTATTTTTTTATTGATACGCTGCGTAATGTTTGTTAAAATACCATTTTCAATCTCAGTATTTTGTATTTCAATTTTTAAGATTGGATTATTAATAAATGAATTTTTCAGGCACGATTCTATAAAGGACGGACTTAGATCACTTTTCGTAAGCCAGTTTATTGGTTTGTTGCGTCCCAGCTTTTCATGGGCCTTAGCAAACTCTCCACTAACAATAGCCGCATAAGTAGATATTTCGAGTGAAAGCGCAAAACCTGCTATTAATTTTGCAAACCGCTCTGCTTTTCCACTACCGGCACATCCCATTATTTTAAGACCTTCATTCTGATCGGGCAAACCTGTACCACCACCAACTGTTCCAATCACCAGCGAGGGCAGCGTAAGACAAATACTTAAACCATTTTCCTGCTTATGAATGTTTAAAATACCTATTCCCGATTCATGAACAGAAGCCAAATCCTGTCCTGTTGCTATAAAAATTGCAGCAATTGCATTTGCCACATTTATATTAAAACCAAGCATTCCATCCATTTCTGTTATAGCAACAGAAGGGGAATAACACCTGAAAATATCCTCCGAAGTTGTTCTAAGTATTTTTTTAATTATACTTTCTTCCAGAAAACATTCTGCAATAACGTGGTGCCCTCGTCCATGCTCAATCAGATACCTCGAAACTTTTTTATCAGAAGAACCATTACCTTCTATTACAAAATGAGGAATTGCAATTCCTGTTTCTGCAAGAAATTTCTCTACAATCCATAGCATCGCATGCCAGGTACAAGTAGTAGTCATATTCTGGCCTGCAGCATCACCTGTAGTATAAATAAATTTGGTATGAACATTATTGTCAATCCGCTTTGCAGAAACATGCCGTAATACAGCATAATTTGAATATTTTTCAGCAACGGCTTTTATTTCACCAAATCTGGTTTCAATCCATTTTTCAAAGATATATGCATCACTTGCATTTGTATGCATAAACAATGGTGCCCGTACCATCCTTTGATGTATAACAGTTGAAGTAAATCCGCCACTTAAACTGATCGCTTTAGCACCTCTGTTCATGCTTGCTACCAAAGCTCCTTCAAGTGTTCCCGCACCGCAGTATATAAATTCATTTAATCCATTTTCAACAAATAACAATGGTCCTACAATACCAACCGGAATTTCCACTGTTCCAATAAATGACTCTATGTTATTTCGTATGCTATTATAATCCAGAAAATGTCTGCTGATACTATCCAATTCAAACCCGTTTTTCTTCAAATAATCCAAACGCATCTCAATAGCACTTTTGGTAATAAGCCCCCTCCCTGGCACAGGCTCGTATTCTTTTGCAGGCCCCATCGCTATTTTTTGTCCATCAATACTTTTATTATTATCAACCATTTCTTAGGCAGATTAATGATTAAATGAAACCTAAAAATAGGTTATATTTGGGATATAAAAAGTAATCAGCGATGGAATTAGTAAATTGGGGATTTTTAGGATTATTTATCGGCACATTTCTATCTGCAACCATATTACCATTTCCTTCCGATGTAATCGTTATAGGAATATACGAAGCCGGCTACTCCATCACCCCCTGTTTAGTTGTGGCAACAGTAGGTAACCTGTTGGGCGTAAGGCTTACCCCTCTTATTGTTATGATGTTTATTGGGAAATTTATCCGATATTTTATTTTAACTATGGGGTATTTGTATCTTTACAAATAATAACGCACTGTGAATAATGCATCAAGTAATATTGTTAATTTTCATGTTTTTGAATATCATAAATATACTGAATCTTACCGGGTTTGCGATAGCAAAGACAGTTAGATTCAGTAATACTGAGCGAATGGGTTTGCTGGTTTTTGCAAACTCATTCAGTCGAAGTATAACTGCTAAAAATGGACATAAACTCAGTATTCAGCAATTGAACATCCACTATATTTTTATCCTGACGGCAGTAAAAATGACTTTCTTCAAAATTTTTTAAAATTTATTTTAACAAAAAAATATAAACAATGGAATTTACAGCCGAACAGATAGCAGGCTTACTAAACGGGCAGATTGAAGGAAATACCAATGCTAAAATTAATAAACTGGCTAAAATAGAAGAAGGCGAAGAAGGAGCTATTTCGTTTCTTGCCAACCCTAAATACACACAATACATATACTCTACTAAAGCTTCATTAGTAATTGTCAATAAAGACCTGGTTTTAACAGGGCCCGTTTCCACTACTCTTGTTCGGGTAGATAGTGCGGAAGTTGCTTTTGCAAAATTATTGGAAATATATAACCAGGTAAAACTGAATAAATCAGGAATTTCCAAACATGCTTTTATTGCGGAAAGCGCTAAAACAGGTTCTAATATCTACGCGGGTGAATTTGCCGTAATCAGCGATAATGCCCGGATAGGTAATAATGTTAAAATTTACCCCCAGGTATTTATTGGTGAAAATGTAACTATTGGTGATAATACCACTTTGTTTGCAGGAGTAAAAATTTATTCGGAAACACAAATTGGTAAAAACTGCATTATTCATTCAGGAGCAGTTATTGGCAGCGATGGTTTCCGTTTTAACCCACAAAATAATAATCAAAAAGTTCCTCAGATTGGCAATGTAGTTATAGAAGATGATGTTGAAATAGGTGCGAACTGTGCTATTGACAGAGCCACATTAGGCTCAACCATTTTACGGAAAGGAGTTAAATTTGATAATCTCATTCATATCGCACATAATGTTGAAGTAGGAGAAAACACATACATTGCAGCAAGCGCCTGTATTGCAGGGTCAACAAAAATTGGCAAGAATTGTATGTTTAGCGGCCAGGTGGGTATAGTTGGGCATTTAACAATAGCTGATAATACTATTGTTACAGCACAATCCGGAATATCCAAAAATGTTACAAAAAAAGGAGAATTATTGATGGGTTCCCCAGCCTTTGAGATTAATAAATACCGTAAGGCCTACATCCATTTCCGGAACTTGGAATCTATTGTTCAACGATTGGAAAAGCTGGAGAAAGAAGAAAATCCTTCCTAAAACTATTTATCGTGTCAATTATCCGTTATCATTAGTTTTTCAGTCGTACAAATTTGATTGGCCTGTATCAGTTGTAAAAAATACAGTCCACTAACTAAGTTGTCGCGGAATAAAGGGAATACCTGCCCTGAAATATTATTTATTTGTTTCACCCGTTGGCCTTGTGAGTTGTAAACTATCAGGGTTGCGTTTTTGAAAATTTGATCTGTCTGTAAAGTTGTTTGAGAAGAAAATGGATTAGGTAAAATAGCAAGTTCAAAATTCTGATTAATATTATTTATACTAGTTGGTTGAGTAATGTCCTCCCAATGAATCGAATATGTTTTTCCTTGAATATTATCATATTTCAAACTGAATACATTATCAAGACCGATCAAAGGGGATATAATATTATTATGTATCACATTTCCTGTAAAAATATCAATAGTTGCGATACCATATGAACCATTGTAATACAAATAAATAAATTGTTGATTTAACAAATCTATTGCTGAACTACCACTACCACCAAGTAGGGATATTCCTGTTCCGATATGTGTCACGATACCTGTAGACGTGTTTATAGAAACAAGATAAAATAAGTTTGTAAAATTATTTTTTAAAATACCGTAAAGTGTACTAGTAGAATCGTCAAAGGAAATACTCAATAGCTGTTCATTTGCAGATAAAGCCAAATTTGGGTTTGAGACTATGTTGCCATTTGTAGCATCAATTGAATATATTCTATTTGAAGGATCCAAAAAAATATAGCGAAGATTAATTTGATCAAAAGTGCTAAATCCCTGATAGGTGCTTGAACCAGGAATCGATGCCCCAATCATTGTTGATAATCCCGTAACAGGATTGATTGAGACAAAATATTTTACATTATTGATATTGTCTTTTAATACCCCATACAATATATTTAACGCATTACTATATTCAAATTCAACAAGGAGGTTACTATAAACAGGATTATTAATAATTGTATCATTGGTAACATCAATAGAGTATAGTCTGGTTGGATTATCTGAACTTGGGAAAATAAATATGCCATTATTTTCATCATATGCTCGGAAATTGGGATACACATAAGTAATCCCTGAAATCAATAGGCCCGTTTTAACAAATGACCCACTTGTCCGATCTATTTCAACTATGAATTCTCCTTGAGAAAAGGATAAAAAATAAAGAAGATTCAATAAAACACTTAAAATATATTTTCTCTTTTTCATATGTGTTTTGTTTTTGATCAATAATTCATTGGCGTTTGCAGTCTGTTCCACACATGGCTATTTCATCTGTAAGGGTTTGGGATATTTTTAATTGCAGTCTTTACTTACCAAATTATAAAGGAAAAGAAACCCGCCAGGATTTGTACAGGCAGGTTTCTAAGCAGCGTGATATTAAGTGTAATGATTAAAAAGAAATAACTTTTATTTATACCCAAATTTCTACATCCTACTGCTTCACCATTTTCTTGGTTTCAACAGTTTTCCCATCAACAATCAAAGAATACGTGTACATGCCATTTGATAAATCATTGGCAAACACATTTAATTGTCCTTTACCTTTTTCAGTTAAATCAACCGCTTTAATCAATTTACCGGACTGATCTAAAAATATAATTTGTGCACGGCTAACATTGTCCGGTAAATAATAATTGATTACCGTTTGTTCTGCAAAAGGGTTTGGAACATTTTGGTCAAGTACCACACTATTTTTATTGCTTAGCTCCACCTCTTTTGTATTACTGCTTTGCGAATTATTAAGCTGCATTGATTTAGTAGTGCCGGCAGTACAGCAGGAATTAAGCGCTGCAGCCAATTGGTCTAACTGATTTTGCATGGTTTGTAGCTGTGCATCTTTTGCAGCATTTATTGAATCCTGACTTTGTGTTTTTGCCTGCAGGCTGTCTGCTGTTTTGCTTAATTCCTGAACGGCTTTTACAAGAGGTACAACAAACTCTGCATAATTCACAGCATAATGAGACGATTCATTATCCGGAGCATGTACTATAGAAGAATTAAAATTAACTTGCTGAGCAGCTTGTTCCACTTCCTGTGCAATAAAACCTGAATGTATAACAGCAGATGACGCAGTAAAGTCCATTCCGGTTTTATGCGCTGTTTTAATACTATCTGGCATGTTTTGTATTAAAAAATCATCCAAAGCTTCTGTATTCATAGTATAAGTAACGGGGCGAAGTTTTTTTACAAATTCTAAGCCTTTTACATTTTCTGCTACATTTGTTTTAAAACGTCCATCGCTTGCATTCAGAACACCGGTATTACTATATAACACCGCATTAACATTTCCAAAATACATCATATTGGTTGCTGTTGTGGTTGCTCCATTTCCAATAGCAGTAGCGTTATTAAGTCCAACATTACTGGCATTTGCACTATATCCAACAAAAGTATTATTGTACCCGGTAGTATTAGCTGATCCTGCTGAGTAGCCAAGAGCAGTATTGTTATCTCCTGTGGTGTTAGCGGAGAGTGCATTCATTCCAGAAGCGGTGTTGTTATCACTATCGGTACTACTACCCAAAGCATTTCTTCCATAACCCGTATTATTACTGCCTGTTGTAACATTTTGCATAGCCAGATAACCCGCAGCAGTATTGCTGCTACCTGTAGTATTATCATACAGTGCCTGAAAACCAATAGCCATATTTAACGTACCTGAAGTGTTGTTATAAAGTGCTGTTGTTCCCATAGCAATGTTAGCTGCCCCTGTGTTATAACGTAACGCTAACACACCAATAGCCACATTATGGCTGCTTGTAGAATTAGCATAATTAGCCGAAGAACCAATAGCTATATTGTTATAACCGGTAGTATTGGAATAGCCGGCAAAATATCCACTAAAATTATTATCAGACGCTGTTGTATTGCTATAACCGGCCTTAAAGCCTGTAAAAACATTATTAGAACCTGTACTATTACTATACCCACTTGAGTTCCCTGAAAATGTATTGTAGGCACCTGTTGTATTGGTATATCCTGCACTATGGCCTGAAAAAACATTATCTCCTCCTGTAGTAATACTATGTCCTGCTTTATAGCCAAAAAAATTATTATAGTGAAAAGTGGCAGCCGAACCATAACCTGCCTCATACCCTACAATTGTATTTTGTGTACCATTGGAATTATAATACCCGGAATAAGCACCTGTATATGTATTATAGCCCGAAGCAAGACCACTGTAACCTGATTTAAAACCTAGAAATGTATTATTGCCACCATTAACATTACTGTAACCACAACCACTTCCTACAAATGTATTCTGTGCAGAAGTTCCTTCACTATCTCCATTGCCGGAGTTATATCCTGCCTGGTAGCCTACAAATACATGGTCATGGCCTCCGTACGTGTGGGCAGCATTGCTGTAGCCTGATTGGTAGCCGAAAAAGGAGTTGTTTCCTCCGGAATCATTTAATTTTCCTGCACTATGACCAAAAATTGAATTGTTGCTTCCAGTATTGGAATTTCCAGCATTATCTCCAATAAAACATCGGTTAGTTCCAGAAGTACCCGCTCCATTTGTATTCGTAATTGAACCACTGCCTTGTGTTTGTGCACTTACTTTGTAAATGCACATGTTACCTACAATTATAATTGCAGAAATACCCTTTAAAATTTGTTGTTTTTTCATAAATTGAATTTTATAACGTTTCTCGGTTTATTATTATTTACTTGATCATTAATAACCGATTTAATTAATGATTCAGATTAAAATCTTATAGTTAGATTTAGTGAGGGCATTATTTTTGTGAATTGGATTCCTTCAGACTTGTTGTTATGTATTTTCCAATCCACTGTTTGTTTAGGAGAGGTTGGGAAAAGTTCTTCCTTCGTTCCATTTTGAATGCCTCCAAGTTGGTAATATAACAATGAGTATAGAAACTCTCCACCCAATGAAATTTGCCGGCTAAAATAGATATTAATTCCAACTAACATCCCAGTCCCAAAAGCATACCCTCCTGGTGTAATTGCCGTGTAGTTAGTACTTCTTCCAGCACTGGTAGTGTTCAAGATATAATCGTTCCAATAAAGGTTGCCATAGTGAAAATAATTTAATGAAGCGCCACAATAGCCTCCTATAAATTTTTTTTCAATAAATTGCCATTGAATTCCAAGCAGATATCTGTATATTTTTTGTTCGATAATATCTTTTTTTATTATATCAGCGGTTCCACCAATATGACCCTGACTTTGGGTTGCGGTGTCTCCTATTCCTTCATAATAGCTTCGTAAATCAATATTTGTCATACCCAATTCACAACGAACCGATATATTGTCTTTAATTTTATATTTAGGTATGATACTGACCGAAAAAGATTTATCGCTCTTATCACCATAGTATGCATAATAATTAGCGGAAGGATATACCCATGTATCAAATAACTTTTGATCCATTTGTGCTTCAACACTATTCATTGCAACAGAGAGCTCCCACCTGTATGGTATGTTTTTTTTTATGCATAGGCTGTCAACCTGTGCAAAAGCA
>JAHEXZ010000142.1 GCA_023251835.1 Bacteroidota bacterium
AAAACTAAGAGAGGGAAAAATATTTATAACAGGAAGCAGGAAAACAGAAGAACGAACATTGAAATTAGAATCGCACCAGGTTTATGATTTAATGGATTATGTGAATGTAATACGAAAGCAAATATTAGAATGCAAGGCAAAACTCTCTCCCCTTCGGGGAGAGCAGGAGAGGGGCTGCAGCAAAGTTTTTATCAGTGTAGGAACATCATTAAACTTTCATAACATCATGCAAAAGCTGATGCAATCCTTAAGAAAACTCAATCCGAAAATAAAAGACCTGAATCAAATCAGAACATCGGTAATTACCAACTGGCTGAAAGTTTACAACCTCCGGAAAGTGCAGTATATGGCAGGACACAGATACGTAAGCAGCACGGAAGTTTATCAGCAAAATAATATTGAAGAACTGCAGGACGATATTAGAAAATACCATCCGCTGTAAAGCGGATAAAAGAACCTTAAATTTGCAAAACTCGCACCAATGGTGCGAGAAATAAAAAAATCAATAAGTATGGATAAAGAAGATATGACACTGTTTTTGGCGGTAGAAGCCATATTAAACAATAATATGCGCACGCTTCGTTCTACTCATGTAATGATTATTGAAGATGTGGCAAAACTTTATGAGGTCGCACCAAGCTATTTAAAGCAACGAATCAAAAAAAATCCAGGCAGATTCCCCAAAGATTTTATGTTCAGCATTACCAGGAAAGAACAAACAAAGCTTAATACAAAATATGCCATAGTACTTACAGAAAAGGGAGTATTGATGGTTGGTGGGCAATTAAAAAGTGAAAAAGCCAGAAACATACACATGCAGTTTATTAAGTACTTTGTGCAGCTCTATAAAACTAATATGGAGAAATTAGGAATAACTAATGAAGATACATTCCTTATTTTTGAACTGTTTAAACGAATGATAAAAGAATAATTATAGAATGAATTTTGAACAACTGGTACAAACCATTAGAGAAACTCACGATTATTTACAGCAAAAAGCTTTATCTGCCGTTAATCAAAGCCTCACATTGCGAAACTGGCTCTTTGGATTTTATATAGTGGAATATGAGCAAAAAGGCGAAGACCGTGCAAAATACGGGCAGCAATTACTTAAAACCATAGCAGTAAAAACGAGTAAGCGAATAAAAGGCATGAGCGATCGCTATTTACGTGATTGCCGCCAATTTTACAATACGTATCCACATATTATAGAACTGACAAACAAGCTGTCCTTACCGGAGCAAATTTGGAGGTCAGTGACCCCCAAATTAAAAAACAAAAAAGAAGATAAACCAATGGGAGTAAGTGCTGAATTGCTTATCAGTCGTTTATCATACACACATATTTTAGAACTTACCAAAGAACCGGAACCATTGAAACGAGCCTTTTATGAAATACAGGCAATCAAAGGCAATTGGGGAGTAAGAGAATTAGAAAGGCAAAGAGGGAGTTTATTATACGAGCGGACCGGCTTATCAAAGAACAAAGAAAAGCTGATTCAACTGACCAATGATAAAGCAGTAGAATTAGTTCCGGAGGATATAATAAGAAACCCATATATTTTTGAGTTTGTCGGATTAAAGGAGCAGGAAGTATTAAAAGAAGGCAAGCTGGAAGAAGCACTATTAGACCACTTGCAACAGTTTTTATTAGAACTTGGAAAAGGATTTTGTTTTGAAGCCCGGCAAAAACGAATTCTGATAGATGATGAGTATTACCGGATTGATTTGGTTTTTTACCACCGGATATTAAAATGCCATGTGCTGATTGATTTAAAAACCAGAAAATTTAACCATGCAGACGCTGGGCAAATGAATGTGTATTTAAACTATTACCGGGAAAATGAAACAGCAGAAAATGACAACCCACCTATTGGAATTATTCTCTGTACAGAGAAAGGTCAATCACTGGTAAAATATGCAACAACAGCAGACAGTCAAATGTTCGTATCCAAATACAAGATAGCTTTACCAACCGAAAAAGAATTAAAGCAATTTATTGAAGAAGATTGGAAGCGATTACACTGATTTTTGGATACAATTGTATACAGAATGGATATATCCAAACTCCACCCACCCGCTCCCCGCACTGCCAGCCCTTCGCAGTTTATTTTTGTCACACTTTTTGTATCAGCCGCACTTTTTGCACATTGCTTTTTTGCTTTTTCAGAGTTCAGTTTTTTCAGAGATAAAAAGCAAAAAATCAAAGAGCAAAATCAACCCGCAAAACAAAAAGACAGGCACTCAAATCGCTCGCAGTGCCTATGTGCCAAAAATAAACTGCCCAAAGCTATATTTACATAATCGCATCTTATAGTACAGCCTGCAGCCCGAAGCTTTAGCGCAGGGCTGTCCTATAAGGCAATTATGTAAAATAGTCGCACGGACTTCACACGCAAGCGCACGGTTGACGGCTTTGAATTGAAATTTCTTCTCCGGAATCATAAAAAAAATCCCGCACCGGCTGACCTGCAGAGTGGGCGGGACCACAGGCAGCCGTGCCCGCATGGAAGTACACGCACCCGCCCATCCTCATTTTGATTGAATAATACACACAGGCAGCCCACCTCCAAATATTATTCAATCAAAATGAGGTATGATTTTTTTTCCTGCTCCCGGACCTGGGAAATAATTGATTTTTCTTTTTGTGTAAAAGGGAAAAACATACTTTTACCGCCTGACTAATACCACCCTTGACCGCTATAAAATCCACATACAACCAAAGGAGAAACAGCACAGAAAATTTATTTTTTTCCAGTACAGCCACTTATAGAAAAACCGATCAATTTTTTTTTGAAGCCCATGAAAAACGAGACTACGGGCCGAAAAATCGTGTTAATTTATACGCAGGGGGGATGCTCATGCCGGGGAGGAATTTTATGTCTAATTCTTATGCCTACGGTTACAATGGAAAAAGAATGGACAATGAGGTGTTTGGAAAGACCGGAAGCTGGTACGATTACGGTGAAAGACCGTACATGCCTTTGATTATGCGTTTCCCGTCACCCGATCCTTTAATAATAAAGAAGCAGCAATATCCTGAACTCTCTTCTTATCAATATGCAAGCAATAATCCGATATGGAATATTGATTTGGATGGGTTGGAGGGAATCCCGGCCAAAATGAAAAATGATAATAGCGGATATACAACGGCTTTAGATAATTCTTTCAAACCGCCCGGAATAAACCCGGCCTCAATTCAAGTTTCATCTGGGTCAATTAAACAGGCAGATGCCATTACCACTTTTGAAATGTGGCTTGGGGAACCATCAAGTAGCATATTTGAGGGGGTAGGAAAGATAGGATTAAACATTGGGTATGGAATGATTAATGCCCCGTTCTCATTAATAACAGGTCAGACAATTGGTGGTCACGTATTAAATACGAAAGAAAAAACTGATGCCTTCGTAGATGTTGTACCTGGTCTTTTGACAGGAGGCTTAACTAAAACAAGGCAGGTCATTAAAACCACAGAAAAAGGATTGGGCGGTTATAACCAATTTTTAAAAGGTTCTGAAAATGTTTCGTTCAAAGGCATATCAAAAGAATTACCGGAAGGTATGAAATGGCAGACAAGAGCAGGAGATTTATTCCAAAAAAATAAAGTTAGTCAGCAAGGCCTAAAAGATTTGGATAAAGGATTAGGAGTTAAAACAGTTGGCAATGAAACACAAAAAGAAATTGAAAAATAATGATACCGCTTACAAGGTATTTAGGAGGATTTATTAGGTGGCTTTTAAAAGGATGTTTTACCAATTTGAAAGATGAAGTTGAAGGAAATATAGACCCCACATGGGGCGGTACTTATGATTTTGAAAACTATGTTACCGGAATATTTACAATAGTAATTATTATAGGATTAATCATTCTTATATTTTTCTGGTAGCAAAAGAATGGATAGGAAATTAATTTTTATTAATTTGTTATTGACAACAACAGTATTTTGTTGGGGGCAGGAAGCTAAAAATGATTGTAAAAAATTTAAAACAGGAAAATTTACTTACAAAGAAGAATCTTTCAATTCAGTAATTATTAAAAGAACTAAAAATCGACAAAACGAACACGACCTAAAATCCGGATTAAAAATAAAATATAAAATACATTGGACTGGAGATTGTGAATATGAATTAATAAGCCTATGGTCAAACGATCAAGAGGTAAGAAAACATAAAGGGTCAATAATCAAAGTAAAAATTTTAAGTACATTCAATGATAGTTATGAGTACATAGCTGACTATGAGGGAAGCATAACTCAATACACAGTAGTGAGATTACAAAAACAATAAATTGGTAGTATAAATGATTATATCTTGTACTTGAAGCAAACATAAATCCCATGAGTTTAGGGCATTTTAATTTAAGAAGTGCTAAGAGCAGCAGAAAGATTATCCTTTAATTTTTTCTTAGCGATAAGTGAATCCACAATATTGTAGATAGATTTTTTTTCTGTCTCATCCAAGGCATCAATCAGCCGGAGTTTTTCCATCAGGGTTTTATCGTAAGCATTCACCTCAGAAAAAATCTCATCAGCCCGAAACAGTTCAGAAAACGACAATCCAAGCGCTTTAGCAATCTTTACTACAGAAGAAAAAGACGGGTCAGTTTTACCGCTCTCAATACGGTGGTATTGTGCCTGAGCCATTTTAAGCAGTCCAGCTAATTCTTTTTGAGAAAGCCCCTTTGCTTCCCTTACTTTTTTAAGTGTCTTTCCTAAGTTCATATTAATGAATTATAAGTCAACAAAAATATGTTTTTATGGTATATCAGGCAATCGTTAGTAAATTTTGTTTTTATAATAATGACTTATATGTATTTTTTGTTTACGTTTGCCACGATAACATATTAGTCAAAATATTTTTCTCATGGAACAGCCCAAAAACCAACTCAACACCACCAACCCCGAAGCCATCACCTACGAAACCGAAGAAATCCGCTTTACAATTTTAGGAGGAATACGCTTAGATGGATTAGACAGAATGAGAGTAACGCTAAAGATAGAAGTAGCCAACCGGAAATTTATCCATTACCTGAATAATCCCGACATAGCAGATTTAGCACTGAGACAGAATTTAGATTTATACAATGATACACAGGTGGAAAAATTAATCCGCAAGGTATCAGAACGGTTGGAAGTAGGAAGCTCACAGCTTGCAAAAGCATTAAACGACATCACGGAACAGTTAGAAGCTTACCGCCTTCAGCAATTAGAAAAAGAAAAAGTACAAAGTATCAAGTACAAAGTATTAAGCGAAGAAGAAAGAAAAGCAGCGGAAGAATTTTTAAGAGGAGAAAATTTAATGAAGCGGACAAACGAAGCTATCGGGAAAAGCGGAATGATAGGAGAAGAACAAAACAGATTATTAATGTATCTCATCTTCACATCACGCAAGCGGGAACACCCCTTGCACATCATATCCCTTGGCAGCAGCGCAACGGGAAAAACACATTTACAGGAAAAAGTAAGCCAGTTAATACCGGAGGAAGATAAATTAGAAATCACCACACTGAGTGAAAACGCATTTTACTACTTCGGGCAAAGAGAATTAAGCCACAAACTTATTTTGATAGAAGATTTAGACGGGGCCATGAATGTACTTTTTCCAATGAGAGAATTACAATCAAAAAGAAAAATAACCAAGACCGTAACTTTTAAAGACAGCAGAGGGCTAACCAAAACCATCACGCTCACAGTAGAAGGACCAGTAAGTGTTGCGGGATGCACCACACGAGAGCGGATATATGAGGACAATGCCAACAGAAGTTTTTTGATTTACCTTGATGAAAGTGAAACACAGGACGAAAAAATAATGAAGTATCAGAAATTACTGAGTGCCGGAAAAATAAATACAGAGCAGGAAAATAAAATACAAAAGCTGATGCAGGATTGCCAAAGGATATTGCAGCCCATCACCGTAAGAAATCCATTTGCACCGCTCTTGCAGATACCCAAAGAAGTATTTAAACCAAGAAGAACCAACAGGCATTATTTAGAATTTATAGAGGCAGTAACATTTTACCACCAATACCAGAGAGAGCAAAAAACAGATGAAGCAACAGGAGAAATTTACATTGAAACCACATTAGAAGATATTGCAGAAGCCAACAAACTGATGAAAGAAATACTACTAAGAAAATCAGACGAGCTCAGCGGAGCTTGCCGGAATTACTTTGAGAACCTGAAAGAACATTTACAGAAAAACAAACAAAAAACATTTACCAACAGAATAACAGGGCAAGCCCTGAGAATAGCACACAGCACAGTAAAACGGTATCATTTAGAATTACTCATAGCAGGATTAATAAAACTGAACCAAGATAAGAAAACAAAATCCTACTGGTATGAAATAACAACAGAGAAAGAATACGAGCAACTGAAAACCCGCATCATTACAGTATTAGACGAGATATTAGAAAAAATAAAATCACTTCACAATGGAGAACATCAGCCCAACGGCTCAAACCGGCTCACTAACGGAACTGAGCCAGTTAACACAAAGAAAGTCAATACAAAACGACAACGGCTCAATCAGCCCACAGAAGGACACACCGACCCAAAAAATGAAAACGAGCAATGAAACAACTACCCATCACCTCACCGCATTACAAATACATCATACAGAGTTTTAAAGAATGGTTAGATGTTTTGGGCTATGCAGAGTTTACGGTTTATAGTATGCCTCATTATATCCGGGAACTGCTTTACCACTTTGAACAGAGCGGAAAAAATCAAATTGCCGACATTAACAACAAAGACATCAAAGAATATTACAGGAAGTTAAAACAGAGAAGCAATACAAGGCAGGGAGGCGGATTAAGCAACAGTTATCTGAACAAACATTTACAGGCAATACAGAAATTCAGTGATTACCTGCGGCAAAGCGGCAGATTACTCATACCAAGACTTTACATACCACAGGAAGACGATGACCACAAAATAAAATCCATCATCACTCAGGAAGAAATACAGCAGCTCTACAAGGCAACCGAAAACTACCGGCAGGAAATACAAAGAAAAAATAATCCCGGGCTTTATGAAGCATTGGCCTTAAGAGACAAAGCAATGTTAACGGTGCTTTACGGTTGCGGCCTGAGAAGAAATGAAGCAGTGCACTTAGACATATCCGACCTGCAGCCGGAAAAAAAATATTTGCATGTAAGAAAAGGAAAAAATTATAAAGAAAGATTGGTCCCGCTCAATGCAAAAGGATTGAATTACCTGCAGGATTATTTATATGACGGCAGACCAAGATTTACAAGAAATGAAAAAGCAGAGGCATTTTTTATCAGTGAGAGAGGAAAAAGAATCTGCGGACAAAGTTTATTGATGAGAGTAAAAATATTAGTTCAGCGGACAGAAAACACAGAGTTAGAGGAAAAAGAAATCGGATTACATACGCTCAGGCACAGCATCGCAACGCATCTGTTGGAAGCAGGGATGAAACTGGAATCCATCGCAAAATTTTTAGGGCACAGCAGTTTAGAAAGCACACAGATTTACACACACCTTTTAGAAAATGAAAATAAAGCAAGCGGAAAATATCTACTTACCGAAGTTTAATGAATGGCTGATCATCCAAGGTCGCAGCAGCAATACAGCACAGAGTTATTGCGGCAATGTAAAACGCTTTTTAGGATGGTTGGAGAAAGAAAATATTGAAGCGGAAAACACAAGTTACACGGATCTGCTGGCCTATGTGAAATACCTGAAAAACAGAAATAACAAACAACGCACCCAGCAGATAACAGTAAATGCAATCAAACATTTTTACAACTTTTTACAGAGTGACAACTCCCTCTGCGAAAACCCTGCAAACATAATTTTAATCAAAGGAGTTAAGCGGAAAACCTTACATGAAATACTTACCCCGGAAGAATTAGAAAATATTTACAAAAGCTACAACACAGAAATAGTTATTCCCCCTTTGGGGGAACGGAAAGGGGGCTTTCCACCACAACAAAACAATGAACTGGCCAGAAGAAGAAACAAAATTATATTAGGATTACTCATTTACCAGGGATTAAGAACCCAAGAACTTGCAAGAATTGAAATACAAGACTTAAAACTAAGAGAGGGAAAAATATTTATAACAGGAAGCAGGAAAACAGAAGAACGAACAT
>JAHEXZ010000023.1 GCA_023251835.1 Bacteroidota bacterium
CGTAACCTGCACAAATACAAATAAACTATCTCCCGCCAGAATTTCAACATTACTTATCGAAGTTCCTGAGACACCATCTACATTCATCCTGAATTGTGAAGCACTGCCGGTAGTCAGAAATATTTTTGAAATTTCAATAAGTTGATTGTTAGGATTATAGATTTTAAAGAGTTTAGTAGTAGAGCCAACGGTTGTAAAAACGGTATCAAAAAGAACAGAGTCGGTGGAGAAAGAAAGTTTTGCACTGGAATCAGTTAAAACAACATCTTTTTTACAGGCAGATAACGCAATAATCGCGAAAAACAGTAACCACAAAACCTGCTTAATAAACTTCATACTACAAATATAGACAGATGCGCTGTTAAACGCATAAAAGGGATAAATATTTTACTTTTCAGAAAAAATATAGTGAATCTTAGCGACCCGATAGCTTCTATCGGGTTTAAGAAAGCCTGTGTGTATTATGACCGTGGTTTTGGATAGTCAAAATTTATTCTTTAATAAATCTTTTGATAATGTTCTTTTCACTTTGTGTAGTTAAAATTAAAAAGTACATTCCTTCTGAAAGAGTAGAAGTAATAACGGAATTGTTTTCTAATTTTAAATCAACAGATTGTCCCAAATAATTTAAGCACATTATATTTTTTATTTTTTCATTTGATGTCATAAACAAATTATCCTTGACCGGGTTCGGGAAAATAGAAATTAATTCAGAGTTCATTAAATTAGTAATACTTGTTGTCAATAGGGTAGTGCTCTCGTAAGCACCCATATCTATTCTCCCAAATTTAACCCTTGAATTTCCGATTATATCGGTACTATAAAGATATAAACCATTAGTATCAGGTGTACCTGTATTGGTGCATGGCGAAATAGTCTGTAAATCCCAATTAGCTGAAAGTGCATCATAACTAATTCCTGCATCCGCAGTAGGACTTATAAACAATGGGTCTGATAAAATAATATTATTATAATTTGCGGAATGATACCCTGAAACATTTGTGGTATCAGAAAAGTCACAATATCCAACATCAAAGGGAGTACTTCCTGTATAAGCAAAAATCTGGCTGCTTCCACCATTATATGTCTGGCTGGATTCGTTTCCAAAAATAATATTGTTTTTAAATACTACATCTCCGCTATCCATAGCAATTGAAACCCCTCCTCCAAATAGCTGGTTTGAACGATTGTTGACAATAGTATTATTTATTATGGTAGCGCTTGATGTGTCTAAAATTGAAATTCCTCCACCCGCATTTTCGGCTTCATTATTACAAATAAGATTGTTAATAATAAAAGGAAAGGATTTAATAGATAGGATTCCCGCACCATCATCCTGATAACCACATCCAAAACCGGTAGCCTGATTATTACATATTTTATTAAAAATAATTAATGGTTTGGAATAATTATTAATCAAAATGCCAGAACCTCCAGTTGCATTATTATAGGCAATTGTATTGTTTATAATTGTGGGGGATGCGCTGAAAATAAAAATTCCACCGCCAGTCGCCATAGCATTATTATAATTGATAATATTTTTATTTATTATTATATGAGAATTAGAGGCTTCAACAATTTTTATCCCTGTTAAATTATAAGTAATTTCATTTTGGGTGATTGTAACTGAAGTGGAACCCGTATCGCTCACTTGTATTCCGAAATCTGTAGAATGAGAAATGATATTATTGTTGACCATAGCAGAAGAGTTATAAAATAAAATACCGTATCCATTGTTTTGAAAAGTATTTTCCGAAATTATTGAATTGGAGTTAGCATTCACAAACAAACCTGTGAGATTGTTTCTAAAATAATTTTTTTTGATAAGAGAATGAATATTATTTTCAATGTCAATGGCCCCACCATTATTATTAAATGAGCAGCTTTCTATCCTGATATGCTGCCCGTTATACGGAATGAGCGAAGTATATTTGCAATAGCTAAATTTGCAATACTCGAATATGGATGAATCGTTTGTTGGGAAAAGCCCAAATAAATGAATTCCATTCCATCCACCCAAATTATTACTATAATTAGTTAATCCTGTGGTGTCCTTTATCGTAAAGGTGATGCTATCGTTACTATTGCCAATAGAAAGAATCCTACCCGACACATTTATGGAATAGAATGATTGAAATTCCACATATGTTCCTTGATTAATTGTAAGAGTAGCGACATTGTTCACCCATATATCACCCGTTATTTTTACAGTATCTGCACTCCAAGTTGTATCGAAAGAAATTGTTCCCGAGAAATTAATGGTTTGTGTGTATCCAACAATGGAAATAGAAAGAAAAAATGAAACCGAAAATAATAATTTTTTCATGTTAGATATGACAGTGAAATAATCAATCATCGAATTATACACATATATTATAAAAAAGGTTGCATATGTCTGTGTTTTAAAGTTATAAGAAAAAAAGGAGAAAGTCAAATGGTGTAAACGAATGTCTTTATGTCCGAAGTATAAAAAAGAATCTGTAAGGAGGCAGGGTTCTCAATAAAAAAACTTAAATTTGTCAGTTATGGTAGCCCCTTAAAAACTATCATAAATATATTATTTACAGTATTTTAAAAAAAATTCAGGCTTATATAAGCCCGGGAAAAAAAATTTAGGTAAAGTGTCCGACTGGTTTGGAACTATTATATATGAATAAGTATTTAAAGTTAATTTACTTATTGTTGTTGTTTAGCTTCACAGGGAGCAGGGCTCGGGCACAGGCTGATTATGGCTCCGAAGAGGAATTTAAAAAGCAGGCAGCAAAGTTATTTAATGAAGAAGAGTACGTTAAAGCCTACCCACTGTACACTCAGTTAGTGAGTCTTTACAGAAAAGACCCTGATTATAATTACCGCCTTGGAGTGTGTATGTTGTATGCAACCGATGATAAAGAAAAGGCTATTCTCTATCTTGAATTTGCTCTTAGAACTCCTGATGAGGTTGAAAAAGAGGCCTGCTTTTATCTTGCAAAAGCATACCATCTGAATTATCGCTTTGATGACGCTATAGCAAAGTACAAAGCATATAAAAAGATAGCATCGGGTGCTAAAGCTGAGCGTTTACAGGTCGACCGCCAGATAGAGATGTGTGCCAATGGTAAAAGATTATTACAAAATATTACCGATTTAATGGTAATTGAAAAAATAGAAATGAACCGGGAAGATTTTTTCCGCGCTTATGACATCTCCGGGATTGGTGGTAAATTACTTGTTAAACCAGATGAAAAAGAATTCAAAACAGCACTTGATAAAAAGAAAAAAGAAAATTCTATAATTTATCTTGCACAAAATGGCAGCCAGATTTATTTTTCAAGCTATGGTGATAATGAGCAAAATGGCAAAGATATCTACCTGATAAAAAAACTGCCAAGCGGAGAATGGGGTAAACCTCAAGCTGTTGGAAAACCCATCAACACAAAGTACGATGAAGATTATCCATTCCTGCACCCTGATGGCAAAACATTGTATTTCTGCTCTAAAGGCCATAATTCAATGGGAGGTTATGATATTTTTAAAACCACACTGAATGAAGAAACCAATGAATGGAGTGCACCCGTTAATTTAGATTTTCCTGTTAATACTCCTGATGATGATATTTTATACATCACCGATAAAGAAGATAAGCAAGCGTACTTCTCATCGGGGCGGGCAAGTGTGGCGGGAAAAATGGCCGTATACCATATTAATGTGGCTCGTAAGCCTATTGATTTTGTTATGATTAACGGGGCAGTTGTTAAAAACCGCCCGGAACAGGCACTCAATGCAAAGATTACAATAAAAGATATTAATGATAACAACGCAATTGTTGGTATGCTTAATTCAAAAGCGGAAAATGGTGCTTATGATATTAAACTCTCTAATGGTGGTCGCTTTTTATACACCGTTGAGACTCCTGGTTTTGCTATACAATCGGAAGTAGTTGAAATACCTGTACAAAAAGAGTTCAGGCCATTAAAACAGGAGATAAGTTATGAGTCAGGCTCTGATAAGCTGGTGATTAAAAATTTATTTGATGCCCCACCTGCTGATACCAGCTATTTACTTGCCCTTAATTTAATTAAAGAAAAAGCAAAGTTAGATGTTAGGCCAACCACTACAGATGTTGTTATAAGTGATTCTGTAAAAGAGGATGGAAGTGAAGACACTTCTGTGGCAGTTGTACAACCAGTTACTACTACAAGTATTGGACTAAGTAATGAAGATATTGTACGTATTGCTTATAGAGATGCTAAAGAAGCAGAAACTGAAGCAAATGAATTGCGGGAGCAAGCCGATATTTCATGGGGTTTTGCAAATCAGAAGAATGGGCTTGCTCAAGGCAAGTTACAGGAAGCTGCTAACTTAATGGCTGCCGCAGCAAAGGAAGAAGATATTGTAAAAAAGCAGGCACTCACTGAACAGGCAAATACTGCCAATAAGGAAGCAGAACAGTTGAATGATGAAACAGTTGTTGCATTTAATATCGCTAAAAAAATAGATGCAACTGCAACAGCCAACCAGGAAGAAGCTGAATTATCACAGCAATATGCGAAAGAGCTGGAAGCTGCTGTAAAATCAAGTAATTCAAAACAGTCAGTAGCTAAACTGGAAGAACTGGAAAAGAAGTTAGACGCATTAAGCCAAACCAATGCTGCCAGCTTACCTATTACAAACAGCTTTAAGAGAGAGGAAGAAAATAAAAAACGTGAGATGGATAAAGCAATACAAGAGTCCGGCAATCTGAAGCAGGATATGGCCGATAATGAAATAATCATTGCCGGACTTAAAGTGGATGCTGCAAAAGAAAAAAATGATAAAATAAAAGAAGGACTGAATAACCAGATTGCAGAACTGCAGCAGGAAAATATTGATAAACAAAAGCAATATGAACAAAATGAAATGAAAATTGCCAGACTTCAAAAAGAATATGCTGCTGCTAAAAATGAAATGGAACTGGTAGGCAATGTGGTAGACCAATCAAAAACTGCTGATGGCGAAGCAATTGCAGCTAAATCTGCGGCTATTGATAAAAATAAACTGGAACAGCAAATTAATACCATTAAAAATTCTACTGCGGCTAATAATAGTAGTATTGCACAATCAACAAGTGCTACAGAAGACCGTAATAACAAAAATGTGGTTGCTTCCACAAACAATCAAACAAAAGCAGATTCTGCACCACAACATACCATGACTGTTGTTACCACATCAGGTAATACAATGACTATTGATACAACAGAAAGAACGGTTGATTTGGGTAAACCAATTGGTGCTGATACAGTTAAACAGTTTGCATACACAAATGCTGATGCAAATACACAGATTACCGAGGCAGATTCTTTAGATAAAGAAGCAAATGATTTGTTGGCGCAATCAATAACTTACAGGGTTGAAACTCGCGATCAAACCAGTAAAAGTGCTCAGAGGGAAAGAAGGAAGCAGGGAGAAGAATTAGTGAAACGCGCCCAGGCAAAAAAAGAAAAGTCAGCTCAGCTTTATGCTGATGCCAATAAAGCCGAATATAGTGCAAGCCAAAAGCCGCTTGATGAAGCTGCAAAGGCAAATGCCGGAAGTACCGCACCTGAATTATTTAAAGCTGAACTGTTAAATGATGAATCAAAAAAATATTTTGACCTTGCACAACAGGAACGGGAAAGGACAAAATCAGCAAAATCGTATAGTGAGAAAGAAGCTGCATACGAAGCTGCAAAAAGTAATGAATTAATAGCTCTTGAAAAACAAAAAGAGGCAGCTGGTATTTATAAGAATTACAAACCGGATGTTTCAGGCACTTCTGTGGCTTCTATTAATATTAAAGATACTTCCAAAGCTAAAACAACTCCAAATAACGGACAAACTATAGTTACCAATAACACTTCGGCAACTACTCCTCATACCACAGAATCAGCTATTGCAGATATCAATACTAAATATCAGGCGGATTTAGCAGCTACCGAATCAATTAAAGATGAGGCTGATCGCGAAAAAGCTAAAGCAGATGTATTAAAAAGCTGGTCGGAAGCTTTAGACGTTGACCTTGTAAAACAAAAACAAGATTATGAAGCAGCAACAGACCCGGTTGTAAAAGCTCAGCTTGCCAAAAGAATGAGTGACGTTGAAAATAGTTCCAAAGAAAAGCAGGCATTGGCATCCCAAAGCAAAACAAAAGCAGAAGATTTGAAACAACAGTCTGTTGCAGCTACTACATCCTCGGCTAATGCTGATAATACAACTGTAGCAAAAAATCAAACAAATGACAGTAACAGGACTGGTAATAATAATAATGGTAACAGTAATAGTGACAGTAATGTTTTGGCTGATAGCGCTGGTATTTCAACACAGGAACAACAAGAACAGTTTGAATACAATGACCCTGTAGCAAATGAAAAGATTGCAAAGGCAGTTGTTTTAAATGATCAGGCTGACGAACTACTTGCTCAATCAATTATTCCTGAACTGGAAACGACTGAAAAAATAAGCGATGCTGAAAGAGCAAAAAGAAAAAAAGAAGCTCAGAAACTTATAGCCGAAGCACAAAAGAAAAAAACAGAATCCGCTCAATTAGTTGCTTCTGCTAACTCTTCAGAGTATTCATCAAAACAAAAAGAACTTGACAAATTAGCGAAGGTATCTGAAGAAAGCACAGCTCCGGAACTGTTAAAGGCAGAAATAACGAATGATGAAGCTCAGAAACATTATAACCTTGCTTCTAATGAAAGAAAAAAGGCTGAAAAAACTAACAATTATTATGAAAAAGAAATGCTATTGGATGATGCCCGTGAAAATGAGCTAATGGCTTTAAAGAAACAAAAGGAAGCTTTAGACATATACAAAAACTATAATTCTGGTGCTGTTGTTACTACTACTACTAATAATAATAACAATACGATCGCCTCTAATAATACCATTAACAATAATTCAACAAGTAATGGTACGAACAACAACATTCCAACCAATTCTAATTCAACAGGTATAACTGCCGCTAACCCGGACAATGCAGCTACTACGACAACTGACAATGCTTCAGTTGCTTCTGAAAAATCAATAAATACCACAACTGTTTCTAACAAACAGTTTGCTTATACTTTACCTTCTGCCCTGGAACAAAGTGTTAAAGCTGCCGCTTTAAATAAACAGGCTGAAGATATTATGACATTATCCCTTGACCTGAAAACACAAGCAATAGCTCAAAGTAATACGGATGCAAAAAATACAATGTATGCTCAATCGGAGGAGTTGATGAAAGAGGCTCATGGAAAAAAAACAGAAGCAGCACAACTGATGACTTCAGCTAATGCTGCCGAGTATAAGCATGTGCAGGATCAATTGGATAAGTATGCTAAAGCTGCTTCAGCCAACAATTCCGGGGAATTATTAAAAGCTGAAATATTGAATGATGAAGCTCAGGCTAATTTCAAAAAAGCAAAGGCCCAACGTGATGAAGCTGCTGCCACAGATTCTTATTTTGCACGTGAAGCAATAGTAGAAGATGCTTATTCCACAGAAATTACTGCTTTAGAAAAACAAAATGAAGCAGTGACCATATACAAAAAGTATTCTCCTGAAGTGGCTTCCGTAAATACTACCAAAAGTGCAACTTCAGCTACTTCCTCTGCAAGTACCATTGCTGCCAATCCAAAAACTGTTTCGTATGATGTAGTATTGGCTTCTAATGAGGCATTTGAGCAAAAATCCGGTACTGTATATTCTTCTAAAAACCCTATCCCTATAGATCAGAAATTGCCTGAAGGATTGATTTTTAAGGTGCAGATAGGGGCTTTCCGTAAGCCTATTCCCCAGAATCTTTTTAAGGGCATAACTCCCATCACTGGCGAGAGAACTTCTAAAGGCTTTATTCGTTATACTGCTGGCGTATTCACAAAATTCAGTACCGCTGATAAAGTGAAAAAGAAAATAATTGATATGGGATACAAAGATGCATTTGTTGTGGCCTTTTTAAATGGTAAACGTATTCCTATCAATGAAGCTTATGCTTTGGCAGAAGGTACTCCGGCAACAGTTTTACAGGTGAGTCAACAGCCTGATAACAGTCAAAATACTACTGCTACCAGTCAGCAAAATGAAATTGTTAAATCGCAAAGTGTTGCTGATGTTGGCGGTTTGTTTTATACTGTTCAGGTGGGTGTTTTCTCTCAACCAGTATTAGCTTCTAAACTATACAGCATGTCGCCACTATACAGTGAAAAGTCGTCCAATGGATACCTGCGTTATTATACCGGAATATATAAGAGTGCAGCCCGCGCTTCAGAAGCAAAAGATATGGTAGTAGATATTGGTATTAAAGATGCATTTGTTACTGCGTATTACAATGGCAAGCGCGTTTCAATTCCGGAAGCACAAAAATACGAGGCACAAGGTGCTGTATTTCCAACTTCTCCTGAAGTAAATAAGTTACCTTCGTTTAAAGCAGTTACTAAATCCTCTGTTCCTCAAAGAAATAAAGATGCTTCAACTCAACAGCCTGCTGATAAAGCAACGAAACAGCAGTTAAATACAGCTACCAGTCAAAACAACAATTTTCCGGCTGGTACTGGTATTGTATATAAGGTTCAAATAGGAGCATTTTATGATGAAGTACCTTTAGATATGGCCAACAAGTTTTTAAAAATTGCTCATAAAGGGATTCTGAATTATAAAGATAACAGTGGTATGACTATATACACTGTTGGCAATTTTAAAACATACGATGAAGCCAATGCCTTAAAAGCAGAAGTAGCTGCAGAAGAACTCACTGATGCTTTTGTTGTAGCATATCGTGATGGACAAAAAATATCAATTGAAGAAGCTAAACAATCAACTAATACGAATTAGGGGTTGAATGAAAGACCCATTGCGGGTAGGTCATTTCGAGTTTATCGAGAAATCAGGGTAGCCGCATCACGCACGTTTCTCGATAAACTCGAAATGACCACCGCACAGAATTTTTTCTTTAGCATATTCTCCTTTGAAAAAATAATTTCCAACCCCTAATTTGCATAAATAATAAATGATTATGAAAGGATATGATAATAAACAGCACGAGTTTGATACACAATCAGAAGTGCTTCTGGAGATTGAAGAAAAGGAAGTAACCGGGAAACAAATAATACTTTATAATGATGATTTCAATACCTTTGATTTTGTTATTGAATCGCTTATAAAAGTATGTAAACACGATCCTTTACAAGCGGAACAATGTACTTATCTGGTGCATTATAAAGGGAAATGTGCGGTAAAAAAAGGAGTTTACGAGGAATTAGAACCTATGTGTACAGCTTTGTTGGAAAGAAACCTTACGGCTGCAATTGAGTAACATCCTATCTCCTGAACCAACAATGGTGATGTAATTAGTGACCTCCACCATGTTCTTCAGCTCCCGCAGCAGGTTGCTCCCTTTTTGCCGAATCAGTGGCAGCAGCAGTGCTCTCAGTAGTAGCAGGTGGTGTTACAGCTTCTTCTTTAGGTTTTTCCGCAGCCCCATGTTCGCCATGCTCTGCTGCTTTTGTTTCACCATGTTCTCCTGCAGCAGCTCCATGGCCGCCTCCGAATAATTTGTCTTTAAACAAGAAAGCGGCAGCCCCCCCTCCTCCAAGTACAACCACTAGAATAACTATAATAATAACAAGTTTCTTTTTAGACTTTGGCTTTGTTTCAGTTTCCGATTCTTTTTTATGAGAATCACCATGCCCCTGACCTCCACTGGCAACTTTTTTCTGCACGGTTTTTTTATTTCCTTTTTCAGGGCTTACTCCAAGTATATATTTATTATGTAAATGTTCAAGTACTGTATCTTCATTTCCCTGAAATTCTTTAACAATACGTGGAACTAAGCGAAGTTTTGATTTTTGGTGTTTGTTAAAAAAATCGGTAAGTTTCGCTTCAAATTCGCTACCACTCATTGCAACATGAGTTTTTGCAATTTCTTCAGGTGTTGTTTCACTGCTGTCAGACGTTCCGGTTTCCGAGATGTCCATTGCTTCATCATTGCTCAGTGTTTCGTTTGTTTCTTCGCTCATAGCAGAAAAGTATTAATAAATTAAAAAATAAATCTCAGGTAAAAAAAGTTTCTTAATTCTATGTGTTAAAGATAGAAATATTTGTTCAATTCAATAATGTTCTTAAAATTTTTTTAATTCCTGTTAAATAAAAAATAAACATACAATAATAATTACTCTGTATCAAACAAACTTCCTTTATGTGGGCGGGGAAGCTTGCCAAGATGCCTGTATGCAAGCTCAGTAGCTTCTCGTCCTCTTGGTGTTCGTACTAAGTAACCTTCCTGTATTAAAAATGGTTCGTATACTTCTTCTATGGTTCCGGCTTCTTCACCCACTGCTGTAGAAATAGTGGTAATGCCAACAGGCCCTCCTTTGAATTTTTCTATCAGTGTTGACAGGATGCGAATATCCATTTCATCCAAGCCATTTTTATCAACGTTTAATGCGGATAAGCTGATGTGTGCAATTTCAATATCAATTGCACCATTGCCTTTTATTTGTGCAAAATCACGGATACGTCTCAACAGCGCATTTGCAATACGTGGGGTACCCCTGCTCCTGCGGGCAATCTCATGCGCTGCATCATCGGTAATAGGTACATTTAATATGCCGGCTGCACGCACAATTATTTTTTTTAGCAGAGCAGAACTATAATAGTTTAAACGGGAATTGATTCCAAAGCGGGCACGTAATGGCGATGTTAACAGACCACTTCTGGTGGTTGCCCCAATTAAAGTAAAAGGGTTTAATTTGATTTGAACACTACGTGCATTGGGGCCGCTGTCAATCATAATGTCAATTTTATAGTCCTCCATAGCAGAGTAAAGATATTCTTCTACGATAGGGCTTAAACGGTGTATTTCGTCAATAAAAAGAACATCGTACTCTTCTAAGTTAGTTAATAACCCTGCCAGATCACCTGGTTTGTCAAGTACAGGCCCTGAAGTTATTTTTATATTTACTCCCAATTCAGATGCAATAATATTTGCAAGGGTAGTTTTACCTAAGCCAGGAGGGCCATGCAACAATACATGATCCAGCGCTTCATTGCGCAATTTTGCTGCCTGAACAAATATTTTTAAATTTTCTACAACTTCCTGCTGCCCTGTAAAATCAGTAAACTCAGATGGCCTTAACACTTTTTCAAACTCTTTTTCGGCTGAGCTTAAATTTTCTGAATTGGGATCTATATTGGGATTCATTTTAATTAAGTATTATGTATTGAGTGTACAAAGTATTAAGTGCTAATATAGTGGAATAAGTGCTATGAATATAATTCAAATTTTGGCTCTCGTATCTTCTCTATTTTACAATTAATTTTTTTGTAAAACGTTTCTTGTCAACAGTAAGTGTTACAAAATAAATACCTGCAGAAAGGTTGTTTTTTTTATAAACAGTATATTGATATTCGCCAACAATCAACTCTCCCTCTTTTAATGAGATTAGTTTGCGTCCCATCATGTCATAAATGGCAAGTTCTACTTTTTGTTTATTGAGAAGATTGAAATAAATCATTGCGTTTTCCTCCGCAGGGTTAGGATATACATTAAAGTTGATACTGTTGTATACATCGTCTTCAATACCGGTTGCTTCAGTGATATTAATATCATCAATATAAATATTATTTCCGCCATTACTTATAAAACGAAATAGGATATACAAGTTTGTTTCAGTGGCATATCCCGAGAGGTTAACACTTTGTTCTACCCATTGGCTGGCAGAAGGTGTAAATGAACTGCTTTGTACACCTGCTGTTGAAAGAGCTGCTCCTGTTATTGTTCTGCGTAATGCCCATGATAGCCCACAGTTGTTTGAAACTAATATTTGTAGCTTGTCCGCTGAGGACGATGTTTTCTGGGCATGGGCTACTTTAAATGTTAAAGTAGGAGTGCTGGCTGCAATAGCTGTTATATCAATGGAAGGGCTTATTAACTCATCAATATATCCATCATACGAGCTGGAATTTGTTATTTTCACTGATTTGGAACCGGTTGCTGCTGCTGAAGTTGTTTGTGTCCAGGTATTTCCTCCAGGGTCCTGGTTGCGAACCTGCCAGTCGGTATTTGGAATGGCGGTACCTTCAAAGCCCTCTGAATACATAGAAGCATTGTACATAGCTGTGGAAGAATTTACTGTTACATAGCTGGTTTTGGTGGTACTTGCCGTTTCAGTACCTCTTGTAACGGTTAAACTAACATTATACACACCCGGGGTATTGTATTGTATTACCGGTGCGGAATCAGAAGAGGATGAAGGTATCCCCCCCTGAAATGTCCAGCTCCAGGAGGTTGGATCTCCATTCCAGGAAAGATCGGAAAAAGTAAGAGAATTACCCTGGCAAGCCGTATTATTTACATCATTTGATTCAAAATCGGCTTTACACAATATGGCTGGTAAACTTACACCTGTGGTTGTGAGATTGGAGCTTGTCCATAAGCTGCTTCTCTGCCCTATAGAACTGGTTAATGCATCGCGCATACGTGTTTTTTGCCCATCAGTAAACATTGTAGGGCAATAAGAATATTCCATAAAGTTTTGAACATTATCCAATGGGCTGCCACATGTTGCTCCGGAGAGATTACAGGTGGTCCATCCTTCTGTTGGGGGAGTATCACTTACATTGTCAGAGCCGCTGCAATCTACTCCCGGATCATTGGTGCCGCCCCAGGTATGTAACAGGTTCAGAAAATGCCCTACCTCATGTGCCAATGCATGCGAGCGGGTTGAGCTACCGGTTCCTGTACTTCCTATATAATTTGATAAAATAAGAATCCCATCTGTGGTGGATGGAAATGCTGTTCCAGGTAGATAAGCATATCCGGCAACACCTGATGAGCCTATGGTTTTTACTGTCCATATATTCAGATATTTATCTCTGGGCCATGGATTTAATTTAGAACCATCATCGGCATTATTGGTTTCATTAGAAGCAATACGGTCAATGCCATTGGTACAATTGCCATTAGGATCTTTTTGCGCCAGGCGGAATTCAATTTCGCAATCGGCAGCAATGGATTGAAATTGACTTACTGTGCTTGCAGCATTGGCATTAAGTTTACGATAATCTTCATTTAAAATTCTTACTGCATCAATTACCTGCTCATCTGAGATATTTTCTGTGCCCCCCTGATGTATTACATGAAATACAACCGGGATAATATATACAGGAAGAAGTTCTTTTTTATTTTCAGAGTAGCCCGTTGCAAAGGACTGTTGATCATGTATTGCCAATACTGCTTCACGTTGCAGATATTCCTGTTTCAGCTTGGGATTTGCATTCAGTATAGTATTCACTGCTTCACTGCTTCCGCAATGAAAATAATTTTCTTGTGCGTGTGTTAACAAATTCTGAAAACAAAAGAAAAATACAGCATGAAAAAGCAGAATACATTTTTTCATAGGCTCGGCTATTTAAAGGGTAAATGTTTTGCTAATCATAATCTTTTATTGATGAAAGCACATCTTTTATCCTGTCGGTATTATTAAGTATATCAAAATATTTTCTTGAAACTGTTGCCGGGTCTGAAAGCTGGTTGTTTACTTTATATTCAATAAAGTTTTCCAGCCGGCTGAAATCATCTTTTGATGCTTTTCTGATTTCACTTTGCATTTCCGTATCAACAACTCCCGGAGCAATAGAAAATATTTTAAAGCTCTTATGAACCGATTTGGACGCGTGTTCTGCCCTTATTTTTTGCTCAACATCCACAACACGGCTGAACATATCTATTCCTGATTTAGAAGCGCAATATACAGCCCAACCATCAACAGGTACTTTACCGGCACCCGAGCTGATGTTTACAATTACTTTTTCTGCATCAACAGTATCATAACAATTGATAAAAGCATTAGTAAGCACACTTGGTGCTATTAAATTAAGTGTGTAATTTTTTATGATGACTGATGCATCTAATTTTCCGACAGGCCTTATAAAACCTAATGTTCCGGCATTATTTATAAGGTATATTTTTTTTGCATTAGCATGCAGCTCAAATTTAAATCCGGCAAGAGCTATTGAATCGGATAAGTCAAGATAAAAATGCCTGTAGTTGGGGTGTTCGATGGAACGCTGGCGGGAAATACCAATAACTTTGTTAGAAGGGCTATCTAATAAATAGTCGGCAAATGCTTTGCCTATACCTCTGCTTGTTCCTGTTATGTAATAGTAATTCAATGTATTGTTGTTTTTTGAGTAAAATAAAGTTAAACATTAGAAATAACAAAAGCAAACAGGAGGAATTTAACTTTTTATTCTTATTTATGCTTTTTAAGCCAGCATAGTAGTCAGCTGCCATGTTGCTTTAATGCGCAGTGGTGATAACCAATTTTCGTGTAACGAGCTTTCTGTCTGCAAAGAGGGTTATAAAGTATGTTCCGGGTGAAAGAGCATTTTTTTCAGGAATTGAATACTGGTGTTTACCCGCACTCAAAATACCATTATAAATAGTTAAAACTTCTTTTCCGGTTAAATCATAAACCTTGAGTTCTACTTTTTGTTCATCAGGAATGGTAAATAAAACAGCAGTATTTTTTTCTGCTGGATTAGGGTATATGTTTAAATCAACAGTAGTAGTATAAACAGGCTCATCAACAGAGGTAGCAGAAGTATCGCTGATGTTGATATCATCAATAAAAATGTTATTGCCGCCATCGCTGGTGAAGCGGAACAAAATAAATAATTTGGTTTGTGAAATAAAGCTGGATAATGGAATAGCTTGTTGTTTCCATTGACTGCTGTTCGGAGTAAATGGAGTATTTTGAACACCCGCTGTTGCAAGAGTTTCTCCTGAAATAGTTTTGCGTAATACCCATGTTAAGCCACAGTTGGTTGAAACATATATTTGTAATTTATCTGCTGAAGCAGAAGTTCTTTGAGCATAAGCAACTTTGAATGTTAATGTGGGAGCATTACCTGCTATGGCAGCAACATTGATTGACGGGCTTATCAACTCATCTATAGTGGCGGCTGCATCAGCAGTATTAGTTATCATTACAGACTTGCTGCCCGATGCTGCTGCAATATTTGTTTGCTTCCATGTATTTCCGCCTGGTAATGGGTTGCGGACTTTCCAGTCACTATTGGGTATTGTTATTCCTTCAAATCCTTCTGAATATAAAGGCCCTGAATAAACTGCTGACGAAGGATTAACAGTTATATAAGCTGTTTTAGCAGCACTTACCGAACCGGTTCCATTTGATATGGTTAATCCAACATCATATACACCAGGTGTATTATATAGTATAGTAGGTGCAGAGTCAGTTGATGTTGCAGGAGTTCCACCAGGGAAGTTCCAATTCCAGGTAGTAGCTTTTCCATTCCATGACAGGTCTGTAAAAGTTAAGCTATTGCCCTGGCAAACAGTATTTGCTGTGTTGCTGGATTTAAAATCGGCCTGACATAATACATCAGGCATATTTACACCAGTTACAAGCAGGTTAGAGGGAGACCATAAGTTGTTTCGGCCTGCCGTGTTATCATCAAGAGCATCGCGCATGCGTTGTCCCTGGTCATGTGTAAACATTTTATTACAATAGGAATAATCCATGTAATTCTGAAAGTTTTCGTTAACACCAGGGTTACAAATTTGATAAGAAGAAGGATTGTTAATATTAGGGCAATCAAGATAACCTTGTGTTACAGGGGTATCATTTACGTAATCATCACTATTGCAATCGGTAGCAGCATTGCTAAATCCAAATACATGCAATAGGTTGAGCCAGTGGCCCACTTCATGGGTTAACACTCGCGAATGATAAACTGAGCTTGTGCCAATTGAGCCCAGATAAGAATGTAAAACAACAATTGCATCCCAGGGATCACCATAGCCCAACCAGCCTGGCAGGTATGTATAACCAGCTGCTGAGAAACCATCGCTAAATATAATATCTCTTACTACATAAACATTAAGATATTTTGTAGGATCCCATGTATAAGAATAAAGTGTTGGTGAAGTATCATCCCAGTCGGTATCAGGGTCATAATAATGAATAATACCATTAGTACAGTTACCATTTGGAGCAACTTGAGCGAGTTCAAAATGAATGCCTGTGGAATCTGCAATTGATTTAAAAGAAGTGATAATACTTGTTGTATCTGCATTATTTTTTGCAAAATCACGATTTAAGATGTTTACAGCATCTATTACCTGGTTATCCTGAATATTCTCGCCTCCATTAAGGTGTAAGATATGAAATACAACAGGGATAGTATAAGTCCCGGACATAGATTTTTTCACCGGTAAACTTTTCTTTAGCTGTTCGCGCTGCTCAAACTTAGTTTTTAGTTCAGGATGCTTACGCAGGATTTTATTTGTTACCTGGTCGGTTCCACAATGTAAGTTATTCTGGGAATAGACATTTATTGCAGATAGGAGTAAAACAAAAAGAGTAATTTCTTTCATAGGAAAAGTATTTTGTATTAAACAATCCAAAAGTGCCAGTTTCTACGGCCTAAAGTAAACAATTTTGAATAAAAAAGCAAAAAAGATATGAATTTTTTGCTTTTTTATTTGTTTTATATCTGCTTAAGCAAGGTAGAACTACCCTAAAGCCTGTTTCAAATCCTGGATTAAATCATCAATATCTTCAATACCTACGCTTAATCGTAGTAGTGATTCAACCACACCAGCCTTATCACGCTCTTCCTTAGGGATAGAAGCATGTGTCATAGTTGCCGGATGATTGATGAGGGATTCTACACCCCCTAAAGATTCTGCCAGTGAAAATACTTTTGTTCGCGAAGCAATTTCAAATGCTTCTTCCTGTTTGTTTCCTTTTAGAGAGAAAGAAATCATACCACCAAAGTCACGCATTTGTTTTTTTGCTATTTTATGGTTTGGGCTGTCCGGGAAACCAGGCCAGTAAATTTTATCTATTTTGGGATGAATTTTCAGGAACTCTGCAACTTTGCGTCCATTATAGCAGTGGCGTTCCATACGGATATGCAATGTTTTAATACCTCTTAATACAAGAAAGCTATCTTGTGGACCTGGAGTAGCTCCACAGCTATTATGGATAAACGCTAATTGCTGGTATAATGCATCATCATTTAAACACAATGCACCCATCACCACATCGCTATGCCCACCCAGATATTTAGTAACCGAGTGCATTACAATATCGGCTCCAAGTGCCAGTGGATTCTGTAAAAAGGGAGAGGCAAACGTATTGTCCACAGCACAAATAATATTATGAGCTTTTGCAATTAAAGCGCATGCTTCAATATCAATAATCTGCATGGTTGGATTTGTTGGGGTTTCCAGCCATATCATTTTTGTATTTGCATTGATATATTTATAGATGTTATTAGCATCTTTCATATCAATAAAATGAAATTTAATGCCAAAATTTGCAAATATTTTAGTATACATACGGTATGTACCTCCATACAAATCATCGCCAGTAATTACTTCATCACCCGGCCGGAGCAGTTTTGCAACTGCATCAATAGCCCCCATACCACTGGAAAAACATAAACCATATTTAGCCCCTTCCAGCTCAGCCAGGCATTTTTCAAGTGCAGTACGTGTAGGGTTCTTGCCACGTGCATAAGCGTAACCCTTATGAACTCCCGGGCTTGCCTGAGTATAGGTGGATGTTTGATAAATAGGAGTCATAATGGCTCCTGTTGTTGGATCAGGTTCCTGGCCTGCATGTATTGCTTTGGTACCAAAGCCTAAGGTTTTTGTGTCTGTCATGGTTTATTCAATTATTATTTTATCTCCTAAAAATTGGGGTTCCACTCTAAAAAGTATATCCAGAAAAACTTTGTCTCTTGCAAATAGCTCTCTTACCTTTGTTTTAAAACCTTTAAATGTTTCCACATCTTTGGCATTATAACCAAAAGCACTGATGCCGTTTCTTCTCGCAATATAAACCGCTCTTTCATTATGAAATTTTTGGGAAATCACTAAAAATGATGTTTGTCCAAAGATTTCTTTGGCTCTTATAACAGAATCAAAAGTTCTGAAACCGGCATAATCTAAAAATATCCTGTTGCCAGGAATTCCTCTTTTCAGCAGTTCATTTTTCATATCCATTGGCTCATTATAATTTTCCTTACTATTATCTCCACTAATGATAATAAACTTTATTTTTCCTTTTTCAAATAATTCAATAGCGGCATCAATACGGTTAAAAAAGAAGTCATTGTTGTTTCCATTTTTTAAATATTTACTGGTACCAAGCAGTAAGCCGACTTTATTGGTATCTATCTTGTTGATATCATCAGTTATATAGTCTTTACTATTCTTAATAATTGTATCGTTTGCCCAAAAAGTGATTATGTAAATGATCGTGGTTAGAACAAGCAGCGCTATTATAACTTTTTTGTAGCGTTTCATAAATAGCTTTCTGAATTCAAATAATATCGAAAATGTTTTTGATTCCAATAGTTCTTTCCGTGGTAAATCCTTCTGCAAATTCAAATCCTGCATCACGGCCAAATACTCTCATTTTACCTTCAACAAAATCAAGAAAATTTTTTGTTGAAATAGGGGATTCGGGCTCTTTTGAATTCGGGTCATAAAATTGCGATTTAAATGCCCGTATAGCTTCCATCTTTTTCTCAAAATAATCGGTGACATCTACTACAAAATCGGGTTTTAACATCTTGTCCTGTATATAATGGTAAACAGCTTTAGGACGCCATTGTTTTTGTTGAATGCCATTGTGGTGAGTTTCAATACGAACAAGGCCACTATAAAAACAAGCTTCAGAAACTAAAGCTGCAGAGCGTCCATGGTCAGGATGGCGGTCAGAAGGAGCATTACATAATACTATTTCGGGTTGGTATGCTCTTATTTTTTTAATGATTTCTAATTGATGAGCAGCATCATTCTTAAAAAATCCATCTGCCATCTTCAGGTTATCACGTATACTGACACCCAATGTTTTGGCAGCATTAGTGGCTTCCTGTAAACGTAATTCCGCACTGCCACGTGTTCCTAATTCTCCACAAGTTAAATCCAGAATGCCACATTTTTTTCCTAAAGCAATATGCTTCAATAAAGTACCGGCACAGGAAAGCTCAACATCATCAGGGTGCACACCTATGGCAAGTATATCTAATTTCATCTGCGAATTACGAATTTTAACGAATAACTAAATGTAAAAAACTTTACTTTCATGTCAGATTCTAAAATTACGGGCAAATGTACAAAAAAGTATAGCCTGTAAATACGTGTCAAAATTTAAAGTCAGGGATCGGCAGTTGTATCAAATAGAGCTTTACCTTTGCAAATCCAAAATATGTTATTTCAACAAATAAAATATCTTATTGTAAAGGAGATTAAGCTCGAATTGCGTAATAAATATGCATTAGGAGGTATCCTGATTTATGTTGTTTCTACAGTATTTGTAAGTTACCTTTCCTTCAAACAGATTATAAATCCTGCCACCTGGAATGCTTTGTTCTGGATAATCCTGTTATTTGCATCTATAAATGCGGTTGCTAAAAGCTTTATCAATGAATCTGGCGGAAAAATGCTTTATCTATACACGCTGACAGGCCCTCAGGCAGTTATTCTTGCAAAAATTATTTATAATTCTTTATTGCTTATTGTATTATCTGGTTTGTGTTTATGTGCCTACACTTTGTTTATTGGTAATCTTATCGGGGATTTGCCCTTATTTTTGATTGTGCTTTTAATGGGAAGCATGGGCTTTTCTTCATTGTTAACAATGGTGTCGGCAATTGCTTCTAAAACAAGTAATAACTTTACATTGATGGCAATTCTGAGTCTGCCAATAATGTTACCATTGCTTATGGTGTTGATAAAGGTTTCTAAAAACGCAATTGATGGATTGGAGCTTTGGGACTGGAATTCACTACTTATATTAGCATTTTTAAACGTGATAGTTATCAGTTTATCTTATCTATTATTTCGTTACCTTTGGAGGGATTAAAAAAAGGCTGCGCCTCCCGGCCTCCCCTTCAGGGAGGGGGAAGAATGAGTATATACAATGATTTTTAATAATAAAAATAAAACGGGTAGTGTGGACTCCTCCCTGAAGGGGAGGCCGGGAGGGGCAATTTGGTGGAAGCTCATTGCTGTTGTATTTGTTCTTTATACAGTTATTGCTGGTTTTTTAGTTTCGGTTCCTGCTCAACCTATACTTCACGAAAGCATCCGTAATCTTTATTTTCATGTGCCGATGTGGTTTTCCATGATGGTTATTCTTTTTATATCTCTGTGGCACAGCATTAAATACCTGAGTAAATCAACTATAGAAAGTGATATTATTGCAACACAGGCAGCGCATACAGGGATGCTGTTAGGGGCTTTGGGGTTGGCAACAGGTTCTTTCTGGGCACGCTATACCTGGGGAGCATGGTGGGTAGCTGACACCAAGCTGAATGGAGCTGCAATAACTATGTTGATTTACTTAGCCTATTTTATTTTACGAGGTTCAATTGACGAAGAGCAGAAACGCGCCCGTATTGCGGCTGTTTATAATATATTCGCATACGTTATGTTAATTGTATTTTTAATGATTTTACCTCGTATGAGTGATTCACTACATCCTGGTAATGGTGGGAACCCCGGTTTTAATAAATATGATTTGGATAAAAATATGCGTTTGGTATTTTATCCTGCTGTGATTGGCTGGATATTACTGTCTGTTTGGATACTTACACTTAGAATCCGGTTACAAAAATTAAAAAGAAAATTAATGTTCAATGAATAAGTTGTATAAAAAAACGGTATTGATGTTAAGCATGCTGGTCGTATCGGTAATTGCGTTTGCCCAAGATAAATGCCAAAGAACTGAAATGGCTGATGGGCTCTATCAATCCGGTAAAATATATGTTGTTGTTACAGTTCTTTCTATCATATTTGTTGGAATAGCCGGTTATCTGGTTACGCTCGACAGGAAAATAGGAAAGTTGGAAAAAGAAATTAAAAACAAATAGTCGAAGTATAGTTATGTTTAAAAAATTATGAAAAAAGTACATATTATAGGAATAATCATTATTGCTGTTGCAATTGGTGCAATTCTCACTACATTGAATAATACGAGCACGTATGCAAATTTTTCTGAGGCTGCACAATCTCCCGGAAGTGAATATCATGTGGTTGG
This sequence comes from Bacteroidota bacterium, assembly GCA_023251835.1. Lineage (GTDB taxonomy): Bacteria > Bacteroidota > Bacteroidia > 2-12-FULL-35-15 > 2-12-FULL-35-15 > 2-12-FULL-35-15. The sequence goes on from JAHEXZ010000023.1 coordinate 21,060, forward strand.
CAAATATAATAAAGATAAGGAAAGTATATATGATCCTCAGGTAAATGCTAATCTTTTTACATTTTATATGATTGACAACCAGGGAACGGAAAAGAAGGTAATCCTGAATAAAAACAAGCCTCAGGACTTTGAGCGTTCTGAACAAATAGTGTTAATTGGTAAAATGCAGGGCGAAGAATTTATTGCCTCCGATATTTTAATGAAATGCCCGTCTAAATACAATGATGGCAAACCTCAGGAAACTGCTGATAATAAATAGAGAGTTGTAGAGTTGGAAACGTAGGGTTTTTTTGGGGAAGCCTTCAATTACTACTCTTAAATCCTTCACCAAATCATCAATTCACTAAATCTAAAATTAAATAATGGAATACATAGGTGAGCATTTATGGATAGGTAAGATTGGTAATGTATTCGTTATTCTTTCATTTGCTTTCGCTTTATTAGCAAGTATCAGTTATTTTTTTGCCTCTAAAGATAATGATGAAACTCCTGCCTGGAAACGTTTGGCACGCATCGCCTTTCGTATCCATAGTATATCCGTTATAGGGATTGTTGTCACCTTATTTATCATGCTCTATAACCATTATTTTGAGTTTGAGTATGTATGGCACCACAGTAATAAAGAAATGCCGCTTCGGTATATACTATCCTGTTTTTGGGAAGGGCAGGAGGGGAGCTTTCTTCTATGGACTTTCTGGCATGTGACTCTGGGTCTTATTTTACAACAAACCTCCAGAACATTTGAAGCACCTGTAATGGCTACTATCTCATTGGTTCAGGTGTTTTTAGCATCTATGCTATCAGGCGTTTTTATTTTGGGTCATCGTATAGGCAGTAATCCTTTTACTGTTTTACTTCGTGAACACCCTGATTTTTCTAATATCCCACTCTTTAGTAATCCAAATTATCTTGAAAAACTGGATGGACGTGGATTAAACCCCCTATTACAAAACTATTGGATGACCATTCATCCTCCTGTATTATTTCTTGGTTTTGCATTAACTGTTATTCCTTTTGCTTATGCTATTGCCGGTTTGTGGAAAAAACAATATACCGAATGGATAAAACCTGCATTACCCTGGGCTTTCTTTGGTGTGATGATTCTTGGAACCGGTGTTCTGATGGGTGGTGCATGGGCTTACGAAGCACTGAGCTTTGGTGGTTTTTGGGCCTGGGATCCTGTTGAAAATGCTTCTCTTGTTCCCTGGCTTACTTTGGTAGGGGTGGCACATGTAATGCTTATTAACCGTAATAGCAACCAGTCCTTATTTATTACATTTTTCTTAACTATTATCACCTTTATACTTATTCTGTACTCCACTTTTCTTACACGAAGTGGTATTTTGGGGGAATCTTCAGTGCATGCATTTACTGATTTGGGGATGTCAGGCCAATTGTTGATATACTTATTGTTTTTTCTGCTATTAGGAATAATATTATTGATAATAAACCGGAAGCATTTTCCTAAACAAAAAGAAGAAGCCATATGGTCGCGTGAGTTCTGGATATTTGTTGGCGCTGTTGTATTACTTATCTCTTCTTTTCAGATTATTTTTTATACCTCCATGCCGGTATGGAATAAACTGTTTCATTTGAATAAAGCACCGGCAAAAGATGTAGTAAATTTTTATAATTCCTGGCAATTGCCTTTCGCATTTATTATATTGCTGTTAATAGCTGTAAGCCAGTTTTTTAAGTATAAACAAACAGATGTAAAGATTTTTTACAAAAAAATTGCTGCTTCTTTTTTTATTTCCCTGGCACTTACTTTATTTATTGCCTTTGCCCTGAATTTTAGTAAACCATTGTATTCTTTATTGCTTTTCTCTGCTGTTTTTGCTGTTACCGCCAATGCTGATTATACAATACGTGTATTAAAAGGAAAAGTAAAAAAAGCAGGAGCATCCATTGCTCATATAGGCTTTGCTTTCATATTGTTGGGTGCCTTGATTTCTACTTCTAAAAAAGATGTGATTTCCCAAAATACTTCCGGTAAAAGTATCGAAAGTCTGGGAGGACAGATGTCCAACAACGACAATATTTTATTGACTCAGGGTGATACATTGCCAATGGGCAGGTATTATGTAACATATAGTGGTAAACGCTTTGAAGGTATCAATGTAAATTTTGATGTTGATTATTTCATAAGAAACAATGATGGCACTTTTAAAAAGGAATTTTCCTTAGCCCCTTTGGTCCAGACAAATCCACGTATGGGAAATGTTGCAGAACCGGATACGCGCCATTTCCTGACTTTTGATGTGTATACCCACGTTACTTATGCTGATTTGGAGAGTTTGAAAGAGAAAGCAAATGAAACCACAGATGAATATGCACCGGCAAAAAACTATACAATGAAAAAGGGGGATACCATTTTTTCCTCAAATGCCATCATTATTTTAGATTCCCTTACTACTGCCATTGATAAAGAAAAATATGCAATAGGCAAAGAAGATATTGCAGCAATAGCTAACTTCAGTGTGTTGGATATTACTAAAAAATATCAGGCTAAACCTGTATATGTTATCCATGAAAACAGAATACAGCCGATAGCTTCAAAAATAGATGAGTTGGGTTTACAGTTTTTGTTTTGGAAAATAAACCCTGCCAATGCTACTATCGAAATTTCATTACAGGAGAAAAAAGAGAATATCCGCGATTTTATTGTGATGCAAGCTATGATATTCCCTTACATAAATATTCTATGGATAGGATGTATTGTAATGATTATAGGCACCATGCTTGCTATTTGGGAACGAATTAAAAGAAGCAAAAGAGAATTGTTCCAATAGCTTTTGAAAACTTATTTACCTGTTAAGATATGGATACGCTGTCTGGTAATGTTTGCTTTTCCATATTTTCTCTTAGCACTCAGAATACTTGCATTTAAGTCAAACCCTAACAACAAAATCAGGGAATTAATAAATATCCATAGCATAATCACAATTAATGTTCCTATAGAACCATAGAGTTTATTATAATTTCCAAAATTATTTACATAGTAGGCAAACAGAACAGAAGTAATAATGGTCAGGAAAGTAGCTAATATGGAACCCGGAGAAAAAAAACGAAATCCTCTTTTACGTTTTGGCCCTAAATAATAATTAAAAGAAATAAAGCAAAAACATAAGGCTATCAGAATAAACCATTTACCAAATAAAATCAGGTAATAAGCTACCATATCTTTTTCTATAAGATAATGTAACCCTAATTCACTGAATACAATTAAAGCAATGGCTGTTGATACCATTATGGTGGTAATAATAACCATAAATAAAGATATTAGCCGTTGTTTCAGCACAGAACGGGTTTCTATATCATGAAAGGTTTCATTAAAGGCATTCATCATGGCATTAAAACCATTGGTTGAGAAATATAATGCCGAAACAAAACCAAAAGACAACAATCCACTGCGTTCATTTTTGATAATATCTGCAATAGTTTCTTCTGTTGCTTCAAAAGCCGATTCTGGAAGTAATGTCTGTAATAAATTAAAAAGTGAATCCTGAAAATTTTCAATAGGGATATAGGGGATAAGCGTAAATAAAAAAATAATGGAAGGAAATAATGCGAGGAAAAAACTGAAAGCCAATGACTGTGCTCTCGTAATTAAAGCTCCCTCCTGAATGCCTTGAATAAAAAATTTGCTAACAACATAAAGTGGCATACCTTCAAAGCCTGGTAAAACAATCTTTCTGCTGGCTTTAATGATTCTGTAAACCGGTTTAAACCGTATTAAACGTCTGATTGCTTTTTGTTGCATTTTAGAGTTTTATACTATTGCTTTCAGACTCAAATCCAAACTTTTAATACTATGAGTGAGTGCTCCGATAGAAATAAAGCCAACCCCACATTTTGCATAATTTCGTATTGTTCTATAATTAATTCCTCCGGATGCTTCTGTTTCATATTTGCTGTCTATCAGCATCATCGCCTTTTTTAATTCATGAATAGTAAAATTATCTAACATAATGCGGTCTATATTTCCGGCAGTCAATATCTGGTTAACTTCGTTCAGGTTGCGAGCTTCTATCTCAATTTTTAATTTTTTATTTTTCTTTTTCAGGTAATCGTTTGCCGCCTTAATGGCTTGTGGAATACCTCCTGCATAATCAATATGATTATCCTTTATTAATATCATATCGTATAATCCTATTCTGTGATTTGCTCCCCCACCAATTAGTACAGCCCATTTTTCCAGGCCACGTACGGTTGGGGTTGTTTTTCGGGTGTCAATTACACGGGCTTTGGTGCCTGCACATAATTGTATCATTTTATTAGTAGCCGTTGCAATGCCACTCATACGTTGCATACAATTTAAAACAAGACGTTCAGCGATAAGAATAGAGTGAGCTTTTCCTTCTACAGTAAACACAATATCTCCTTGTTTTACTATTGCTCCATCTTTGATAAAAACTTTCGTGTGAAGCGTTTTATCAATATGCTTAAAAATTTTTATAGCTAACTCCACTCCGGCTATTATTCCATCTTCTTTTACAAGCAGCTGAGCTTTTCCTTTGGCTGTTGAAGGAATACATGCGAGAGAAGTATGATCGCCATCTCCTGCATCTTCTGCTAAAGCCTGAGCAATAAATTCTTGTATATTAAACTTATAGAGGGTTTCGGGCAATAATTTTTTACTCATTTTCGGTTTCGATTCTAAATTGCTGGATGAGCGTTTCTGACCCCGTAGTTTTAATCAGAAAATAAACTCTGAATTTTCCGTTAGTGGTTTCGAGTGTTCCGATAACATATTGTGAGCCGTTTTTAGGTTCACTTTTGTGAGCAACAGTATATGACTTTACAGGATGCTTTGCAAAAAAGTCCTTAAGGATCATTTCTGCCTGGCGTTTGTTATATATATCTTCCTGTGCGATTACTTTTAAATCAATATTTTCAATAAAATACTTAGAAATGTTTCCCGGATTTCCGGAACGTATGGCAGCAGCAATCCCGTCAATAACATCAGGCATAAATGCAAGAGATGATATAGAAACAGCAAGTAACAGTATGATCGCTTTTGTTTTCATTTTATTTTCAAATTTATTTTAAAAAACTTTAACAAGAATTGCGCCAGAAATACAATCAGAAACAAGTAATTATTAAGTTATTGCCTATGTGGCAAAAATATAGTTTTTTTGTATAATTACGAAATGGCCATCCCTAATTAGTGTCTTGTCAAGCATAAACCTGGCAGGTCTCTGAGCATACAGCTTGTCAGACCTGCCAGGTTTTACGTCAAAACAAGGTTGACTTAACATTAGTTTCGAAACCAACCAAAATGAATATGGTTATTCCCTGTCTGCCTACAGGCACGCATCAGCGAACACCTGAAAATTGACAACAAAGTAATAAAGACCATTGTCAATGAACTGTATTATCCCGAATCTCCTTTGCGAGTTTTGGGTAAAACTATAATGTTAATATTTTGTATGAAATAATATAAAACAGTATGCTAAATAAAGTAAATTTGAACACTTCTCAGACAATAATGATTTAAAATATCTAAGATAGTTATAAGATGAAAAATATAGCAGTAATTGGTTCCGGCACTATGGGTAATGGAATTGCTCACACATTTGCACAACAGTGTTATTCAGTTGCCCTTATTGATATTTCTCAACAAGCTTTGGAAAAGGCTATAGCAACTATTTCTAAGAATTTAGACCGGATGGTAAGCAAAGAGCAAATTACAACGGAAGATAAAACAAAAACCCTTAAAAATATTACTACCTATACATCTACTGCTGATGGCGTTAAAAATGCTGATCTGGTGGTGGAGGCTGCCACTGAAAGCGCAGAAATTAAACTCAATATTTTCCGTGAGTTGGATAAGGTTTGTTCCCCGGATACTATTCTGGCAAGTAATACATCTTCAATATCTATCACTAAAATTGCCTCAGTTACAAAACGTCCTGACAAAATAATCGGTATGCATTTTATGAATCCCGTTCCTGTAATGAAACTGGTAGAAGTTATTCGTGGATATTCAACTTCTGATGCTGTAACCCGTCTGGTCATGGAAACATCTAAAAAGCTGAATAAAATACCAGTTGAAGTAAATGATTATCCTGGCTTTGTTTCCAACAAGATATTAATGCCAATGATTAATGAAGCTATTATTACGCTTCATGAGGGAACTGCTGGTGTGGAGGAAATTGATACCGTAATGAAACTGGGAATGGCTCATCCTATGGGACCTTTACAATTAGCTGATTTTATTGGTTTGGATGTTTGTTTATCTATATTAAAAGTATTGCAGAATGGGTATGGTAATCCAAAATATGCTCCTTGTCCGTTATTGGTAAATATGGTAACAGCCGGACAATTGGGTGCTAAATCCGGACACGGTTTTTATACGTATACAGCAGGTTCTAAAGAGTTAGTAGTTGCTGAACGTTTTAGAAAATTTTACGAATTGGGAACAAAGATATAGTCATACTACAGCTCAGAGTGAGTTGATAAATAAGCTGTTTCACTACATTCGTAAAATTCGGGCAAATACAGATATCTATATAGGGATCAATTCGTGAAATCAAAAATCTCCATTTTCAATTAGTTTAATGGCTTCTTCAATGGCTTTATCTTCTCCCTGTGCATCATAATCGTCTTTAAGAGTAGAGTTAAAAACTACAGCTACGCTTTGCCACATAAATGCAGAAAAGGAGCCTCTCATTTCTTTTACGATGTCATAAGTGGTTTTGCCTGTCTGACGGTCTATAAGTTTAATTAGGATACGTCCTTGTGTAATGGTTAAATTTTTTAATCGATCTCCAAATTCATCCTTTAGTTGGTTTTCGGCTAATTTCATATATCTTTTCCTGTCGTTTTCATTAGGTATTTTTGCCAATAACTGATCATACTCTTTAAGTTTGGCCGCAGCCAGAATGGCATAGGGATATACTTTTTTTACATTATACTTAAGCCTTTCCCATTTTACTGCTTCTCTTTTATTTTTAAAAACACGGGGAACATAACACACTACTGTAGCTAAAGTGCCGTAAGGGATAGTATCACCATTGTATATAGTAGCACGTACAATGAAACTATTGGAGGGTAACGTTAAATTCTGAATCATCTTCTTGTTAAAGGCAATAGGAGATGTATCTTTTTGTGCTCTACCATAAAAAGGAGAAAGAAGAAAAATAAATATAATAATCCATTTTGCCATACAAGGCTTTTAAAGGCAAATCTTATACCCAATTAAATTAATTATACTGAATCTTACTGAATTTGCAATAGCAAAGGCAGTTAGATTCAGTAATGCTGAGCTCACCGAAGCCTCATCCAGCCGAAGTATACTATATATTCGGGCTTTTAAGACTATGTATTCACTTATAAATTTGAAATTGCCGGGAAAAATTATGAATTATCGGAAACTAAAATTTAAAAACTTCACATCAACCGATTGGACTTCCATTTCGATTTTCCTGTAATTTCTAATAATTGGTTGTTTTCAGGTGTTTTTTTATCATTTATTAACTTAGCACCGAACAAGGCCGCAATAATTGCTTCTTCTTTACTTTCTGTAGTGAGCATTTCAGGAGAGAAATGGTTTTTTATAAAATGTGTATCAAAATTACCTGAAATAAATGCATTGTGTTTTAACACAAACCGGCAGAAACTTAATGTTGTTTCTACTCCGGTTATATGATAATCGTCAATTGCTCTTATCATGCGGTTTATGGCTTCTTCTCTGTTTTTACCAAATGTTATTAATTTAGCAATCATGGGATCGTAGTATATAGGTATATCCATATCTTCTTCAAAACCATCATCAACTCTAATTCCTAAGCCCTGAGGACGTTTATAAGTAGTTAATTTTCCTATATCTGGTAAAAAATTATTGGTTGGGTCTTCGGCATATACACGAATCTCAATACTATGTCCGTTTATTTTTAAATCGTTCTGGTTAAATGACAACATTTCTCCTCTTGCTATTTTTATCTGTTCTTTTACCAAATCAATTCCTGTGATCATTTCTGTTACAGGATGCTCTACTTGCAGGCGTGTATTCATTTCAAGAAAATAAAATTTTTTATTTTCATCCAACAGAAACTCAACCGTACCAGCTCCTTCATAATTACATGCTTGTCCTACGTTTACAGCACATTCGCCCATCGCTTTCCTGATTTCAGGAGTTAATACCGAAGAAGGCGCTTCTTCAATCACTTTTTGATGGCGTCTTTGAATGGAGCATTCCCGTTCAAACAAATACACAATATTTCCATGCGAGTCTCCTAATATCTGAATTTCAATATGTCTTGGTCCGGCAACGTAGCGTTCAATAAATACTGAGCCATCTCCAAAAGCGGATGTGGCTTCGCTAACAGCCAGCTTCATCTGTTCTTCAAATTCTTCGATATGTTCTACAATACGCATTCCTTTTCCACCGCCTCCTGCACTGGCTTTTATCAATAAAGGAAAACCTGTTGATAATGCTGTTTTTTTTCCTTCTTCAATACTGGTGATAGCACCATCCGATCCGGGAACCATTGGAATATTATATTTTTTTGCTGCTGCTTTTGCTGATAATTTGTCTCCCATAATATTCATTGCTTCCGGTGAAGGTCCAATAAATATAATGCCTGCTTTTTTTACTGCGGCTGCAAAGTCAGCATTTTCTGATAAGAAACCATAGCCGGGATGAATTCCATCCACACCCAGGTTTTTTGCCACTTCTATGATCTTATCTCCCAGTAGATAAGATTGACTGGATGGGGGAGGGCCAATGCATACTGCTTCATTGGCATATTTTACAAAAGGAGCATTCCTGTCGGCTTCGGAAAATACAGCTACAGTTTTAATGCCCATTTCGTGACAGGAACGCATGATACGTAAAGCAATTTCTCCTCTGTTAGCAACTAATATTTTATTCATAATAAGATATTTCTTCCTAATCTTTAACGGAAATGTTGATGGTTTATTGATTCACAAACCTAACAAAAAATGATAACAGTAGCTAAATTAAATAAGGTTTTATAGATGGCAAAAAAAAATGGTCTGATTTTTGGAAAATGTTTTTTACAGAATAGTTACATTTGTATTCAATTAACTCTTAAAAAATTAAAAACTATGAAAAAATTTATCGCATTATTTGCAGTATTGGCATTTTTGCTAAACACAGTTGTTGCTCAGGAGGCTAATAAAGCAAAGACAACCCCTGAACCTAAAAAAGCAGTTCAAAAAGAAAAAATAAAAAAAGAGGAAAAAGCAGAAAAAATTAACAAAGAAGAAAAAACAACAAAAACAGATGAAGGCAGAACTTCAAACCAGGATGCGCACATGAAACAAAACGGAACTCCTGATAAACGTTACAAAGAGAACAAAGAGCCTAAGAAAGAAGTTGTCGGTCCAACCAAAAAAGATGGAACACAAGATATGCGATACAAAGAAAATAAAGAGAAGGAAGTAAAGAAAAAATAATAGCTGTTTTCATAAACAAAAAATCTGCAGTAAAAGGCAGATTTTTTTGTTTATAGGGTATCCCTCGGCTGAATAAGGCTTCGGTGAGCTTAGTCGAACCTGTAGCTTACAAACTCATTCGTTCAGTATTACTGGATCTAACTGCCTTTGCTATCACAAATTCAGTAAGATTCAGCATAATTAATTTTCAAAGTATTCGAAACCATCAATTATATCCAGATATACGCCATCAAAACCCGCATTAATGATGCGGTTTGTGTATGAGCTCGCATTGCCATAGATGATATTTTGCCATTCTTTGTCCCAGTATTTTACTTTATAATTGCCAGCCCATTCAGGATTTTCAGCCACCAGCCATTGAGGAGGTACTCCGGTCCAGAATTTTTGCCAGTAGTAGCGATAATCTTCGGCCTCGCCAATGCTCATATAACATATTACTTTTCTTAAACCACCATTAGCTTTGTGTTTTATTATACTTATTTCAGAAGCGTTAAATGTTTCAGTGTTAAAAAAGAGATCCATGATAATTACATCATGATTACCTGTTGAAAGGGCATTGATAAAACTTTGCTTACTTTCATACTGTGCCGGATTAATATTATATAGAAAGTTTTTAGCGTCAGTGAGCGTATTAATGTTTGTTGTGTCAGCATTATATGGCATAACAGGGTAAGCAGGAATATTATCCAATTCGCGATGGTCGGCAGCAAATGAAATATACCCTCTTACGGCACTCTGATTATATGAATCATCCATTTTGTTTTGTGTAAAACAATAATCTGTGACTAATACCTGTAATCCACTATTTTTGGCTATATTCATAAATGGAATGGCCTCTTCTTTAATGACATTTGGAGTTGTAACATCATCTTCTTCATAACCATAAAATAAATCTTCCCTGCCAATTCCATCAATTGCTTGTATATATTCATCGGCAGTTGCTCCATTGGCTTCTCCGTTTAAAGTGAGTAACTGATGTCCATTTTGCGGAATAATTATAAATCCCGGATGTAGATTCCTCGAATAGGAGCTGATATTCTGAACAAAATTTCTCATCTCCTGCCGAAAATCAATTGCAGGCATTTTTTCTTTTTTGCATGAAATGAAGCTAAAAAGAAGTATAGGAATAATAAGTTTTCTCATTTTAGAACAAGAATTTATTGAGATAGAAAGTTGATTTAACGAAATATTTTTCCGGGATTCAGTATCTTTTTAGGATCAAACACTTGTTTAATATTTTTTTGAATGTTTAATGCTTTTTCAGAAAAAACAATTCCCATATATTCTTGTTGTATCAAGCCAATACCATGCTCACCGCTGATAGTACCATTAAGCTCTTTACAAAGGATAAATATTTCGGCAATAGCATTTTTAATGTATTCTCCATTCCACTGTTCATCCGTTAAATCTCCTTTAATAATACGTACATGCAAATTACCATCTCCGGCATGCCCGTAACAAACGGTTTTAAATTTATAATTGTTTCCTATTTGTTTTATTCCTTTTACCAGTTTTGGCAATTCAGCACGGGGCACAACGGTATCCTGTTCTTTACTCACAGCATTGACCATGACGGCCTCATTAATTTTTCTCCGCAATTTCCATAACTCTTCTTTTTGAGAAGCAGATTCGGCAAATAATACATCAGCAATATCAAATTTGCTCATCAGTTCGGCAATTGCTTCTATTTCTTTTACCAATACTTCCATATTATTTCCATCCACTTCTACCAGCAGATGTGCTTGAATATCGGGTTCTATTTTTACTACATTGCTTTTTACATAACAACTTACCCAATCCAGTGCATCTCTTTCCATTAATTCCATAGCGCTGGGTATAAAGCCAGCACGAAACACCTCACTTACAGCAGAACAAGCCTCATCCAAACTCCTGAACGGAACCAATATTAATAAATTATGCTTTGGATACGGCAACAATTTTACTATGATTTTGGTGACAATACCCAACGTTCCTTCACTTCCGACCATTAACTGTGTTAAATTATATCCTGTGGAATTTTTTAAAGTATTTGCTCCTGTGAATATAATTTCTCCTGTTGGTAATACTACTTCTAAATTCAGAATATAATCTTTGGTGGTTCCATATTTCACACATTTAGGGCCTCCTGAGTTTTCAGCCACATTACCACCTAAAAAACAGCTCCCCTTGCTGGCAGGATCTGGGGGATAAAACAACCCAACTTCCTTAACTGCATTTTGAAATACTTCATTGATAACTCCCGGTTCAACAGTTGCCTGCAAATTTCGTTCGTCAATATCCAATATTTCATTAAATCTTTCCATAGAAAGTGTTATTCCACCATAGATTGGAAGGGCTCCACCACTCAAACCTGTACCCGCACCGCGGGGTGTCACTGCTATCATTTCTTTATTGGCAAGCAACATTATTTCAGAAACTTCTTTGGTAGTGCGTGGTTTAACAACTACTTCCGGCAAATACAAAAGTTTCTCTGTTTCATCATGGCCATAATTGGCAAGATTTTCATTGTCGGTAAGAATAAAAGATTCACCAACAATTTGTTGGAGTTTATTCAATAATAATGGAGTTACCTTATTATAAATCATTTTTATTAAAACGTGTGTAAATAACTTAATTAGAAGCTAATTTCTATAAAAAAATTAACTTATTGAGGCAAATTGGAAATTTTTCCTGGTAAGTCAGGAAATTTAGACGTATTAAAAGCTGGTGGCCGATTCAAAAAAGGTTTGTTTTTTAGAAACATTTACCAATATGGTATCAGTATATGTAACACCATTCCCTGCTGCTTTCAGGAGAATGTTATTTGCCCCTTCTTTTAGTGGTATGCGAATATAATTAATGGAGTAAGGAAGGAACTGCCAGTTGCGTGTATCGGCCTGTTCAGAAACTGCGTTTATAATACTTAATGCAGTCCCTGCATCTTTATTATTTTTTGACGTTTCAATCTCAGCCAGTTTTTTTAATGCAAGCCGTAACAAGGCTTCTCCTAATTCTTTTATCATCCTGTCTTTTAGAGAACGATGCGCTATCTCATCAATATTTTCTGCCAATTCAAAACTTACGGAATCGGTAGTGGTTTTCAGATAAGCATTTCGATAGACTGGCGGACGGGAAATAAATTTAGGAAAGCTCACCCTAATCACTTTCATATCTATAAGTTTTTTTATTTTGTCTTTATCTTCACCCACATAAAATGGCAAATTAATACCTAATTCTATATTGGTAAATAAAACATATCCATTGCCATAGTCAGTGATTAAAAAAGTAATACTATTCTGTTCTTTTACAGGACATAATCCGTTGTTCCAGAAACAAACTAAAGAACTTTCCACTGGAGCAGAACGGTCATATTTAAATCCAAATTCTTTCTCATACAATTCCAGGTCAGAATACGAGTTATTAAGATACGCTGTTCGTAATAAATCTTTTTTTAATTGCAAAGGAATATCGGTACCTAATAATGGTTTGTAGTCATCTCTATATACTTCATAAGCGTTTCTATAAGCAATAAAGGCATTCTCATAGTTTTTCTGCGCATCATAAATAAGTCCAAGCAATAGGTGGGTGAAAGCATCTCTATTGTATTTATTGTTGTTTTTATAATAGGTACTGATATTATCCATTACTAACAGCATTCTCTTACATTCTATTAGCGCATCATCGGGTTGGCCTAATTTCAGATAATTCAGGGTTGAATAATAATGCAGTAAAATTTTTTCATAATTCTCTCCACCGTAAGGCTCAATGGATGGATTGCTGATGAATGTTAAGGCTTTAAGAGCATAGTTTTTTTGATAATCTTCAATATAATAATCTGCAAGCTGAAAATATTCATTACTTTCTTTATACTTGCCAAGCATGTGGAGTACGGTTCCTTTATTCAAATAATAGAGCAGAATATTACGTTTTCTTTTTTCCCATTTTTTATTACTTAATACATCTTCTGCTTTAGTAAATTTTTTTTGTTCATAAGCGTGCATTAGTTTAATATTTCTATTGTAATAGCTAAAGCAACCTGTTAACAATACAACAAGCAGAAGTGCAAGAATAATTTTTTTTATGAAATGCCCTGTAAACATTAATGCTGAATTATTGTAGGTGGAATAGAATAATAGTTGTTATGGGTGTTTAAAATAAAAGCACCTGAATATTTTTTATCAGGTGCTTTTATGGATATGAACATATTAACTAGTTCTTTACAGTTTTTTTCAATTCTTTATCACCTATCCATACAATTTCATTTGTTTGAATATTTGTTAACTCCAGATTAATTTTGTAGAATACTACTTTATCTCTTTTATAAGAGTCAACAATTGAGTTAATGCTGCCTTGCATCATAAAATCAGCTCCTATTTCCAATCCCCATTTTTTCATTGTAGACTGTGAGGCGTTGTCTTGCTGATCAGCCTTTTCTGCACGTATTTCCTGGCGTTTTTCACCACCTTGTACAAGCTTTACCTGGCCTGAATTAATGAAAGTTCTTTCAATATCTTTTATAAATGTTTCAGCCTCTATATGCTCATGGCTTTGGTTTTTTACAAAGCCAACAATTACTGTTGGCTTTTTGCCGGGTTCAGCTTTTGTAAAATCAGTAAGCCATTTTTCACTGAGAACTTGTTTAATCATTTCATCTGCCACTAACCTGGAGTCAACATCGTTCCATCGGCCGCTTAAATCAATTTGTTTATCTGGGTTAACCCGAGTTACCTTTCTGTTACAGCTTTGCGTAATGAAGGCAGTTGCAATCAATGATATTACAATGATACGTTTCATAAGATATAAGTATTAAGTTTTATTTTGAATATAAATAATCCTGCTGTGAAAAATTATTTTAACCACCAATAAAGTCCTAGTCCTAATAATGCTGCACTGGCAACAGTATTTAGACCGCAGTAAGGACGATAGTAACCATAAGATGAATAGCCATAATTATACCCAGAGTTATACCCAGAGTTATATCCGTATGGATTATAATTATAGGAGTAATAAGGAGAATTGTAAAAATAACCTCTATTGTTAATCCTTGCTAAGCGTCTTTCCTGACGATAGGTTCTTCTTAGCGCTTTGTGCTCCTCCTTCAACTGCATATCATCAATAGCTTTATAGGTGGCCTGAATAGTTTTACCCTGGTTCTTTAGTAACTCATCTTTATCTGTCATATATTTTTCCATACTTCTTTTGTAGTTTGGATTTTGATCAGGAACTAACTCTTCCTGCGCTTTTATACTATTCGTCATAACTACTGTTATAAGACTAATAAGGGTAAGCTTGCTGATTTTGTAAGAGAGTGTTTTCATGATTTATAGATTTAAAATTTGTACAAAGCATTTTTCCCAATTACTATGCCAAAAATAATTTTATAGCTCAGGTGTACGAAAATAAGCTATTTTGGTTAAAAAAGAAAATCTGGAAAAAGTAAAAATTCCGGAAATAATTGAATTGAGTGTTTGCAAAGTTGGGAGTAAGCTATAAGCCTGTGGAAAGATAAACAGGCTGATGTATCTTCTCAATAGTTTTTAACATAGGGGCGAAAAAAGAAAAGCTCCTAAAAATCCGGGAGCTTTTTGCTTTATTAAGGGTGGCCAATGGGGCTCGAACCCACGACCCTCGGTACCACAAACCGATATTCTAACCAACTGAACTATGGCCACCATAAATTTGATTGTGCAAAGATACAGGCTTTTTGCAATTTTAAAAAATTTAAGAACAAATATTAACCAAAATACTTTTTAAAATTCATTTTTTTAGGTAAACACAATATTCCGCTTGTTATTGCGTAACTTCGCAGTTTACAAAAAATGACTGAAAAATCAACAAATATAACACTCCAGGTTGAAGGAATGGATTGCACTTCCTGTGCTTTGGGGATAACCAAAAGCCTTGAAAAAAAAGGGGCAGAGAATGTTTATGTTAATTTTGCTACTGGTGAAGCCACCTTTTTATTAAACGATAAAAGCAAGATTCAAATGATGATACAAAGTATCACCGATTTGGGCTACAAAGTGGTGGATAGTAAATATATGGAAGAGCGTGCGGGAAAGATGTCAACCATTGAAAAACGATTCTATTTTACACTTCCTTTTACTATTATTTTATTTTTAGGGCACTTGTTCTTTCCACACAATTTTATTTTGAATAACTCTTTTATGCAGTTGGTACTATGTATGCCTGTATTTGTAATTGGTATTCTACAATTTGGGAAAAGCGCATGGGGATCATTAAAATCTGGTGTTCCTAATATGGATGTACTCATTTTTATTGGTTCTACATCGGCATTCGTATACAGTATTATTGGCATGTGGATACATTATGGTACGCAGGAATTACATAATTATATCTTCTTTGAAACAACAGCAACCATTATAACACTTGTACTGTTGGGTAATGTATTTGAGCATCGTTCTGTTAAACAAACTACCACTGCAATTCGTGAGCTAAGTGCAATACAGGTCACCAAAGCCAAAATGGTTAGTCTGCAACTGGGGAAAGAGGTTATTACAGAACTAAATTACAGAGATATTCATCAGGGTGCTCTGTTGCAGGTGAATGCAGGCGATAAAATTCCAGTGGATGGTGAAATTATTTCAGGCGATGCCAGCATTGATGAATCTATGATAACCGGTGAAAGCTTACCAGTTGAGAAAACTACCGGTAATAAAGTAATTGGCGGTACTATTCTTTTAAATGGCTCTATTCGTATGAGGGCAGAAAGTGTTGGTGATAACACATTGCTTGCTAAAATAATTGAGCTTGTTAAAAAAGCGCAGCAGGCTAAACCTGATATTCAAAAACTGGGAGATAAGGTAAGTGCCATATTTGTTCCAATAGTGCTTGGCATTTCAGTACTTACATTTTGTGTCAACTACTTTTTTATAACTTTTGATGTCGGAGCAAACCCCTTACAGGAATCCATTATGCGTGGTATTGCTGTGCTGGTTATTTCCTGCCCCTGTGCAATGGGACTTGCCACACCAACGGCTGTGATGGTTGGTATTGGCAGAGCTGCAAAAAAAGGCATTTTGATTAAAGGAGGCAGTACTTTAGAAGAGTTTGCAAGGATCAAAACTATTGTGTTTGATAAAACAGGAACTCTCACAACCGGAGATTTTAAAATAAAAAATATACAGCTTTTTGAAGATGCAAATGAAACGGAAGTTAGAGAAGTGCTATTTGTTTTAGAACAGTATTCATCTCATCCGATAGCAAAATCAATAGTTACGGAACTTAAAGGAACCATTATCAATAAAAAGTTTACTTCCATTAAAGAAGAAAAGGGTATAGGTATCACCGCTACCGACAATCAAAACAATATATATAGTATAGGTTCCTATAAAATAGCGGCACACCTCACCTTATCTGATTCTCACAATATATATGTATTAAAAAATGATAAACTGATTGCTACTATTGACCTGGAAGATGCTATAAAAATAAACACTAAGGAGGCTGTGAATAGCTTTATACAGAAAGGTATCCAAACAGTTATGTTGAGTGGCGACAACCGGAAAAAATGCGAAAATTTCGCTCTTAAAATTGGTATCAATAAAGTGTACTGTGAGCAACTTCCATCACAAAAACTTGAGATTATAGGAAAGCTTGCTAAAGAAGCACCTGCCGCTATGGTGGGCGATGGAGTAAATGATGCACCCGCTTTGGCCAAAGCAACAGTTGGTATTTCACTTGGCAATGCAACTCAGGCAGCTATACAATCAGCACAAATTATTTTGTTAAAAAGCAATGATTTATCCATTCTTACAGAAGCACACCAAATTAGTAAACATACTTTAACTACTATAAAGCAGAATCTTTTCTGGGCATTTTTCTATAATGTAATAGCCATACCTGTTGCTGCTATGGGATTGCTTAGCCCAATGGTTGCTGCCTTAGCCATGGCCTTTTCTGATGTAATTGTAATTGGAAATTCAATTCGGTTAAAAACTAAAAAGTTGAATTAATTAATAGAATGCAAGATACTGCTGCTTTATCTGACGAATTTCCCAAAAACATTCGTTATAATATCTTGTTTTTAACCAAATGGTATCCTAATAAATTTGATCCACAGTTAGGAATATTTGTTAAAAAACATGCAAAAGCAGTTAGTGCCTATGGTAATGTAAAAGTTTTGTATATATGTGCAGACGATTCATTGAAATCTGCCTGCGAAACAATTATATACACTCAAAAGCATTTCACTGAAATTACTGTTTATTATAAAAAAAACAGTTCCCTGTTTAAAGGATTTATCAATTTATTCAGGTACATAAATGCTACCAGGATGGGTATGCGTGAAGTTCAAAAGAGTTGGAGAAAAATAGATTTAATCCATGCCAATGTTTTAGTTCGTACAGGTTTAATAGCGCTTTTTATAAAAAAACTAAAAGGAATCCCTTATATTATTACTGAACATTGGACAGGCTACGTTTCCGGTAAATATGAGAAACAACCCTTTTTAAAGAAGTGGTTCACTAAATTAATTATCAAAAATGCTAATGTTATTACTACCGTTTCTGATAATTTGAGAAAAAAAATGTTGAAACTTGGTTTAAATGGAAATTACCGGGTTGTGCCCAATATAATTGAAAGTATTGAACTTTCTTCATCACAAAATGAATATGATGGTAGAAAAAAAATAAAAATTCTTACTATTGCAGATTTAGCTGATTCTCATAAGAATATCAGCGGTATAATAAAGGCAATAGCCCATATTTACCAGCAAAACAATAGTCATATAGAATACCATATCATAGGTGACGGCCCGGATATGTCAATGCTTTGTGGACTTGCCGGTTCAGTACAAGGCATTGATAAAGTTATTTTTTTTCATGGTCGTCAACCGAATGAATATATATATGACTTTTTGAAACAGATTGACTTTGTTATAATTAATAGCAATTTTGAAACATTTTCAGTGGTTGCGGCAGAAGCATTGATAAATGGAAAACCTGTTATTTCAACTATTTGTGGTGGTCCGGAAGAATTTATTACTCCTGATTGTGGAATATTAATAGAGCCAGGCGATCAAAAACAATTAGAAGATGCAATTGGTAAAATGATAGCTACATATAGAGAGTATGATGCGTTAAAATTGAATCGGTACATTACAGAAAAATATAGTTATCAGATTGTTGGCCATCAGTTTTATAGTATCTATAAAGAAATAATACAGCATTGAATATGTATAAAAAAGTAGCTGGTACTTTTGGAATAAAGGTTATTATAGCCATTTTGAACCTGGTAATTGTAATTGTCCTTTCCCGTTCTATTGGTGCTGCCGGAAAAGGTGAGGCAAGTCTTATTGTTACCAGTATTGCAATGATTCTTTTATTTTGTAATATGATAGGAGGTGCTACCCTGGTCTATTTTGTCCCGCGGTATAATATTTTTTTACTCTTTACACTCAGTAATGTATGGTCTGTTTTTGTATCTTCAATTGCATTTGTGGCTTTGAAATTTTTCCCCCTTGTTCCTGAAAAGTTTATAATCCCTGTTGTTGTTTTAACTCTTATTAATTCTTTTTTAGCCACCAACCTGACTATCCTTTTAGGGAAAGAAAGAATTATGAGTAATAATTACATTTCATTGCTTCAAACTGTAATTAATCTTGCGGTATTATTGCTCTTGCTTAAAAGCTTTCAGCAGGCGGATATCAACTCATATATCAATTCATTATATGCTGCAATGGGTTCATGCCTGTTAATAAGTACGGTGTTGATACTACCTTATTTAAAAGAGATTTCTTTGCATGGTACTAAAAAGCTGTTTTATCAACTGGCAAAGCTGGGGTTACTTAATCAGGGTGGGCACATACTTAAATTTCTGAGCTTTAGAATCAGTTATTACGTGTTAGTATATTATTCCGGAGAAGCTATTTTAGGAGTTTATTCCAATGGAATATCATTAATAGAATCCTTGTTGTTAATTAGTAATAGCTTTTCTGCCGTTCTTTATCCTAAAATCGCTAACAGCACGGACATAAAATATTCTCAAACCCTTACACTTCAGATGACCAGGATTAGTATTATTATTTGTATTGTGGCTCTTATTCCTTTACTAATAGTGCCTTCTGAATTCTGGATTTGGCTGTTTGGCAGTGAATTTAATGGTGTTAAACAGGTTATTATATTACTTTCTCCCGGGATTATTTTTTATAACATTACATTAATTATCGGACATTATTTTTCCGGAATTGGCAAATACATTACTAATTTGTTTGCTAATTTTATTGGTTTATTTATAACGTTGATAGCTACTGTTATAATTATTCCATCTTATGGAATAATTGAAGCGGGTGTTATTTCCACTGTTTCTTATCTGTGTATTGCTTTATTCATAATGTTTTCGTTTGCTAAAGAAACACATATTAAGGTATGGCAACTGCTTCCTGCTGCTTCCGATTTTATTTGGTTTAAGAACACCGGAAAAAAAATTTTTAAATAATTGGTTTGCCCAAATTTTGAAATTACAATGAATAAATTGACTAAACTGTTAAAAGCAATAAAGCTAATTGTTAAACAGCCTGCATTATTAAACAAAGTGCTGGATGATAGCGATGTAAACAAACAACTTGTTTTTGCAAAATACAATCTTCCTGAGGGATTAAAAACAGTGGACATCACACAATTACTTCCTGATTTTAATGAGACAATTGACCCCTACAGTTTTTATGATGGAGGTTCTACCCCTATTGACCTTGCATTGTTAAAGTGGCTCGCTAAAAGCAAAAAAGAGTGTAATTATTTTGAGATAGGGACCTGGATGGGCGAAAGCGTATCAAATGTTGCTGCCGTTGCTTCTCATTGTACAACTCTCAACCTGCCTGATGATGAAATGTTAAAAATGGGCTTAAACAAAAATTATGTTGGACTGCACCGTTTTTTTTCTCAAAAATTTGGAAATATAACCCATATTCAGGCCAATTCGCAGACATTTAATTATGACAGTTTAAGCCAGAAATTTGACCTTATTTTTATCGATGGCGACCATCATTACGAAAGTGTAAAAAATGATACTGCCAACGCATTCAAACTTCTAAAGAACTCTGATTCAATTATTGTCTGGCATGACTACGGTAATAACCCATCCGATATCAGGTGGGATGTGCTGCATGGAATATTGGATGGAACCCCGGCTGAAAAACATTCCTGTTTATACCGTGTATCCAATACATTATGTGCCATTTATACCACTAAATCCCTTCAATCATTTTATCTCGCACCTTTCCTAACCCCTGATAAATCTTTTTTGATAACTGTAAAAGCTCAAAAGATTTCTTTCTAATTTTCTGAAAATCAAATAAATATATTGAATCTTGGCAGAAAGATTCAGCCAAAGAATAACCCATTTTTTAACTTTTTTTGTTCATAGAGGATGGTTTTCATATATTTGCATCCTTCTAAATAAAATACATCTATAAAATAATATAATACATCATGAAAAAACATTTACTTATGGTAATTGCTTTTGGTATGGGAAGTGTTGCCTTTGCACAAAATGGAACAACACTGCATACTGGAAAAGTAGCACCACGAATTAAACCGGAAATAGCTAATAAAGCTATTCCGTATAAAAAACAAATGCTTGAATCTGGCACACCTGGTTTTCAGGCAGTTGCTCACACTGAAAATCAGCATCACCAGCAAAGTGTGACTGCTTCCAGGTCTTTTACGTCCACAGTCATAGGAACAACCATGTATGATTTACAAACCAATGCTTCTGTTTGTAACCGAATAGTACTTAATGCTGACAGCACCATTTCTGCTACCTTTACAATGTCTCACGATGCAGATGCAACAAGCGCACCCAACAGGGGTACCGGCTATAATTATTTTGATGGAACAAATTGGGGTGTACCTCCAACAGCACGTATTGAAAGCATCCGTTGCGGATGGCCTAACATTGGTGTTACATCTACTGGTGGAGAAGTGGTTGTTTCACATGAGGCAACGGGGGGGACAGGAAACGTTCATGTATTAACCCGTCCAGTTAAAGGTACAGGCGTATGGACTGATACAACTCTTAATTATCCCGATGTTTGGCCACGTATGGTGGTAGCCGGATCAAATGGTCATACAATTCATGTAATTTCCCAAACCACTGGTGCTTCTCCTGGTAATCCTCCATTTCATGGACAGGATGGAGCTATTGCTTATTCCCGCTCTCTTGATGGTGGAATTACCTGGGATAAATACCACACCGTTATCCCACAAATTGATTCGTCAAATTACTTAGGCTTTGGTGGCGATTCTTATGCAATGGATGCTATGGGAGATACAATTGCCATTGTTGTCGGTGGTTTCGATGTAGATGTGGTTCTGTTGAAGTCAACAGATAATGGTGAAACATGGACTAAAACTATTGTACATCAGTTTCCAATTCCTTTGTACAATGCGGCTAATATGGATACAGATCTTGATGATGATGGTGTTACTGATACTATTGAAACCAACGATGCATCTGTTGCTGTTCTGCTTGACCACGAAGGAAAAGCTCATGTATGGTTTGGCAGAATGAGAGTAGTTGAAGATCCGGGCGAAACAAACCTGTCCTATTTCCCGGGGACAGATGGATTATACTATTGGAATGAATCGATGTCAGAAGCGGGTATTGTTGCTTTTGCTCAGGATATTGATAATGATAATACACTTAATGTAACTGCCTGGGGTTCTTATCAGGTTTCCCTTTCATCAATGCCAAGTGCCGGAATTGATACTGCTGGCAACCTCTACCTGGCCTACGGAAGTATTTATGAAGGAATTGCATTAAACGGACTTCCTGGCGATGGAAAAAGTTTTCGTCACACGTATTTATTAAGGTCAAGCGATGGGGGATTAACCTGGTGTGGCCCTATCAATATTGTTGACCCCGACAATTCGGACTTGTATGATTATACCGAAGGAGTATTTGGCGCTATTGCCAAACGTGTTGATGATAATGTACATATAATTTACCAAAGCGATCACATGCCAGGGCATGCACTATCAACCAATAATGTCGATCCACAAGAACCAGGCGTTGAATCAGAAATAGTATATGTTAAACTCCCTGTAAATAGTTTTGATGCTTTTACCCTTGCAGATTGCGACAGCCTTTTCTTTGATCTTTCCAGTGTAGGAATAAAAGAATCAAAAGATATAGCGACAAGCGTAAACTTATATCCTAATCCCGCTACTAATTCGGTTAATTTGTTGTTTAACTTAAACAATTCTGAAAAAGTAAATGTAAAAATCTACAATGTGGTAGGACAGGAATTAAATACATTTGAAGAAAATTTACCCAGGGGTAACAACTCTCTGAATATTAATATAAACAATTATAGACCAGGAATTTATTTTGTTAAAACAATGATTAAAAATAAAGTTGTTACACAAAAACTGGTTGTAGAATAAATTATACTGAATCTTAGCAGATTTGCAAAAGGCAAAATTGTTTACCTGCCTCCTTTTTTTAACCTCAGTCTAAGCTCCTGCTGTTCGGTGGAGGTTAATCAAATAAAAAACGCTCCCTTTAGAAAGAGAGCGTTTTTTATTTGTTTATGTTTAGAAGAATAGAAAAGCTACCTCAAATCTTCAACCGAAACACCAGGGTGAGCTTTTGCATTAAAAGTAAAATTAGCATCCGGAATATCACCGTTACCAACAAAGGATTTTATAGTAAACGTTTGAGAAGTACCATCTTTCATAAGCATTTTCACACTTAGAATCTGCTTTTTAATTTTGTCAATAGTCAGCTTAATAGTATGAAATTTTTGTTTGTCCGGATTTTCAGGAAACAGGCTCACTGTTTGAGTTTTATCGTCTTCTGAATCAAATTTGTATTTATATCCTTTCTCATACATGGTAAAGATATTAGATGGGCTTATCGTTTCACTGCCTTCAGTTTCTGCCTCTTTTATAATCACTTCGTTGGCATCTTTTCCATAGTCCCATACCGTTTTACCATCACAATAAATATCATGTCCGGTAATGGTTAGTTTATATTTAGAACCCTTGGTTTCAATTTTTGAATCCTGAGTTTCTTTACTCTTATCTTTTTTCTCAACAGTTTTTGAAAATTCAGCTTTTATAGTTGTGTATGATTTTGTTTTGGCACTCACTTCATCCAGAATTTTCTTTGCTTTAGGATCATTCTGTCCAACAACAGCAGTAAAACAACCCAAAGTCACTAGTGCAATTAAAGCGTTTTTTTTGGTAAACATTTTTTTGATTTTTTAGTTTTCAGCGTTCTTATTCAAAAACTGTTCCAAAGATAACATATCTTTAATTAAAACTTCACGTGCTTTTGATCCTTCAAATTTACCCAAAATGCCGGCAGCCTCTAATTGGTCAACAATACGGCCAGCACGATTATAACCTAATTTTAATTTTCGTTGGATTAGGGAAGTAGAACCTTGTTGGGTTGCAACTACAATTTCTGCCGCCTGGTTAAACAAACTGTCACGTTCGGACGGGTCTATGTCATCTTTTCCGTTTCCTTCAGCACTTTCATCTATATATTCCGGTAATAAATAAGCATCCGGGTAACCGCGTTGGCTGCCAATAAACTCACATATTTTTTCTACTTCGGGTGTATCTACAAAAGCACATTGCAACCGTATAAGATCGTTACCGGTTGAGAGTAGCATGTCTCCTCTTCCTATCAACTGTTCAGCTCCGCCTGAATCAAGTATCGTACGTGAATCAATTTTTGAAGTAACGCGGAATGCAATACGTGCCGGAAAATTGGCTTTTATAGTTCCGGTGATAATATTAACAGATGGCCGTTGTGTTGCAATCACTAAGTGAATACCGATGGCTCGTGCAAGCTGTGCTATACGGGCAATGGGTGATTCTACTTCTTTTCCTGCTGTCATTATTAAATCAGCAAATTCATCAATTACTAAAACAATGTAAGGCAAAAAACGGTGGCCGTGGTTTGGGTTCAACCTTCGGGCTATAAATTTGGTATTGTATTCTTTGATATTTCTAACCTGTGCATCTTTCAGCAGGTCATAGCGCTGATCCATTTCAATACACAGGGAATTAAGTGTATAAACTACTTTTTTTGTATCAGTGATGATTGCATCAGCGCTATCCGGCAACTTTGCCAGAAAATGCCGTTCAATTTTGTTAAACAGTGTTAATTCAACCTTTTTAGGGTCAACCAATACAAATTTGATTTGAGATGGGTGTTTTTTGTATAATAATGATACCAAAATGGTATTTAAACCAACTGATTTACCCTGTCCGGTAGCTCCAGCCATGAGCAAATGGGGCATTTTGGCCAGGTCATAAATAAATGTTTCATTGCTAATGGTTTTACCTAAAGCAACAGGTAAATCCATAGTTGTATTTTGGAACTTTTCAGAAATCAGGATTGTTCGCATAGGAACCATTTCTGCATTCTGATTAGGTACTTCAATGCCAATAGTGCCCTTACCTGGTATTGGAGCAATAATACGAATTCCAAGGGCTGAAAGGCTTAACGCAATATCATCTTCCAGATTTTTAATTTTTGAAATACGTACACCGGCAGCCGGTATAATTTCATAAAGTGTAACTGTTGGGCCTACAGTAGCTTTTATTTTCTGAATTTCAATGCCATAATCGCCAAGGGTTTTTAGAATCCGGTCTTTATTAGCATTAAGCTCTTCTGTATTGATAACAATATCTTTAGTACCACCATAATTTTCCAGCAAATCAATAGGAGGAAACTGATAAGATGAAAGGTCAAGGGTAGGGTCATACTCACCAACTTGTGCAATCAATGCTTCGCCAATCTGTTCAGCACTTAGTTCTTCTTCTTTGTTTTCGATACTTACAACGGTAAATTGTACATCATTCTCATCCGTTGTTAAAACAATTTCTTCATTAATGGGCTTGTCTGTTTCTTCAACGGTATCGTTAAGTTCGTTAATTACGGGGTCGGTAATAGAAAGATTATCCTGGTTTACGGATTCATTTTCTATAAATTCTTCTTTGAATTTGTTAGATAAATTTTTCTTTTCCGACTCCGGTTCCGGTTCTGGTTCTGACTCTTTTGTATTGTCAACAGTTGTTTTCCTGCTTAAGTCAAATGATACATTAAATGCAGCAATTAAGAATACTGCGAACGAAAAGAGTAAAAGCATGCCGGTACCAATAGAACCAACTAAACTGTTTAGCTTATTACTCATAATATAGCCATAAGCACCTCCGAGGAAAAGTAGTTTTTCCTCTGTGAAAATATATCCGAGTGTTACCGAAATGAAAACAAGAAAGAAAAACGAGTAGATATATGCCCTTTTGAAATAGGCCGGCCCTATATTAAACGTGATTCTTAACCCTGTAATAAATCCCAAAAAGGCTATGAGATAAGAAGAAATACCAAACCATTTATATAGGAAAATATGAGATAACAGTGCTCCGAATTTACCAAGCCAGTTATCTACTTTGGTTTGCGGTGAAAATAAGTTTCCAATCACCTTGGCCTGGTCACTTTCCCAGGTAAAGCAATAGGAAGTAAAAGCAATAACAAGATAAACGGAGAATAACAAAAGCGTAAGCCCGAATATTTTTTGAAACCTCTCGTTTTTAATAAATGCGAAAAAGGAGATTATTTTTTCAAAAAATCCGGAACCCGGCAACTTTCCAGGGCTGCCTTGTTTCTCATTAGATGAGCCATTGGATTTTGATTTGTTTCCTTTCTCAGCTTTGTTTTCCCGTAATGTATTTTTTAAATTTTTTTTCGACTCGGTCATTCTTCGCTCCTTTATTTTGAAAAATCAAAAGCACAACTACTCTAAATAAGTGAATCTTGGCAGATTGGCAACCAAAACTGCCTACCTGCCCGCCATCATTCACAAGTCTATGCAATAGCAGGGGATTCAATATAACTGCTATTCAGGTGCCTTTGTTGTTTCAATAAGTAAAAATAAGTAATTGGAAAGGCCAAAAACAGAAAAATGAAAAAATCTTATAAACGAAGTGTTGTGAATAAAGATGCTTAAAAGGCGAATATCCAGTTTATAGAAATATTCCTAAATTAGTTGGGCATCAGGCAAAATATACGTACATTTGTATAAAACACACGTGCGAATGATAACTAAACTAACTCTGACAGTCGAAAAATCGATTATTGAAAGGGCAAAATTGTATGCTAAAAGTACAGGCCGAAGTTTATCGGAACTGATAGAGAATTATCTTGAAATCATCACAAAAGATAGTGGCCAGCAGGAAATATCTCCAAAGCTTAAGAAAATTGCTGGAGCTGTGCATCTTCCAAAGGATTTCGATGAAGAGAAGGAACTACGTACCTATTTTGAAAAAAAACACTTATGAAGAAGGTGTTTGTTGATACCAATATAATCATTGACCTTATTGCTGATAGAAGACCTTTTAGCAAATTTGCAATTGAAATTTTTAAAATGGCCGAAGAAAAGAAACTGCGGCTATATACTTCTTCCCATTCCATTGCTACTACTCATTATTTATTGAAAAAATATATCAATGAGAAAGAGCTCCGTGAAGTTATTTATAGTTTGTTGGATTACATGCAACTAATTGCTGTAGATATAGATGTGATTAAGAAAGGACTTAAATCAAAACATAAGGATTTTGAAGATGCCATCCAGATAAATTGCGCTTATGCTGTTGAAAATTTAGATTGCATCGTTACCCGTAATATTAAAGACTTCAAAGGAGCAGAAGTACAGATACTTGCTCCCGATGAACTTATTAAAAAAAATTAAATTTTGTTAACATCCATTTTATCCAATTATAATTAGTTTCGTGATAATTAAAGCATCTTTGCTTTCTCTGCCATAAAGCAGAAATTAGTGAAAATAGAATGAGTGAATCCATAAAACATAAAATAGAAGAACTTTCAAAAAAAATAGAAGAACATAATTATAGATATTATGTAGAAGCACAGCCTGTTATCAGTGATTATGAATTTGATAAATTGCTGGAAGAATTGATACGGCTGGAAAAGGAGCATCCGGAGTATATTAAGCCTGATTCACCATCGCAACGTGTTGGGGGACAAATCACCAAAGAATTTAAGGCCGTTAAACATAAATATCCCATGCTATCCCTTGGAAATACCTATTCTGAAGAAGAACTAAGTGATTTTGATGAACGGGTAAAAAAAGTTATCGGTACAGATTATGAGTATGTATGTGAATTAAAATACGATGGTGTTGCTATTGGATTAACATATAAATATGGGATGTTAGTACAAGCCGTTACACGTGGTGATGGTGAAAAAGGAGATGACGTAACAACAAATGCAAAAACCATTAAAAGTATTCCTTTGAAATTACGTGGGCATGATTATCCTGAAGAATTTGAAATACGCGGTGAAATATTTATGCCCCGTAAAGTGTTTGACGAGATAAATAAAGAAAGGGAAGAAATAGCCGAACCATTATTAGCCAACCCACGAAATGCAGCAGCAGGAACACTAAAAATGCAGGATTCAGCCATTGTTGCCAAACGCAACTTAGATTGTTTCTTATATGCCATGTATGCCGAACATTTACCCTATAAAAATCATTTTGATAGTATAAAAGCTGCAAAAAAATGGGGATTTAAAACTTCTGAATTTATGGAAAAATCTTCCGATATTCATGAAGTATTTAACTATATCAATAAGTGGGATACAGCCCGTAATAATCTTAAATTTGATATTGATGGGGTTGTGATAAAGGTAAATTCCTATGAACAGCAGCGTAATCTTGGATTTACTGCAAAATCTCCCCGTTGGGCTATAGCATATAAATTCAAAGCGCAGCGTGTAAGCACCCTGCTGGAATCTATTTCTTACCAGGTAGGACGTACTGGCTCCATAACTCCTGTAGCTAATTTAAAACCTGTATTACTTGCCGGTACTACGGTTAAACGTGCCTCATTACATAATGCAGATATTATCGAAAAGTTAGATGTACGCATTGGTGACACCGTTTTTGTTGAGAAAGGAGGGGAGATAATACCTAAAATTGTTGGTGTTGACAAAACAAAACGCCATGAACATTCACATAAGGAGCATTTTATAACTCATTGTCCGGAATGTGGAGTTAAGCTTATCAGAATTGAAGATGAGGCCAATCATTACTGTCCGAATGAATCAGGATGCCCGCCACAGGTAAAAGGTAAAATGGAACATTTTGTAGGCCGCAGAGCAATGGATATTGATAGCTTAGGCTCCGAAACAATTGCTCAACTATATGATACCGGATTGATAAAAAATAGCGCTGATATATACGAGCTTAAAAAGGACGATTTATTAAAATTAGAACGCATGGCTGAAAAGAGTGTGAACAACTTGTTGGCAGGCATTGAAGCTTCTAAAAAAATTCCATTTGAAAGAGTGCTATATGCAGTAGGTATCCGGCATATTGGTGAAACTACAGCAAAAAAGCTTGCCTATTATTTCAAAAATATAGATTCCATAAAAAATGCTAATTTAGAGCAATTGCTTGAGGTGGGAGATATTGGCGAAACCACAGCAAAATCAATTACGGATTATTTTGCTGAATCTAAAAATAGTGTTCTGATTGAGAAATTAAGGCAGCATGGTGTGCAACTTGAACTTTCGCAGGAACAATTGGTAAACGCCAGCGACAAGCTGAAAGGGTTGTCATTTGTAGTATCCGGGGTATTCAGTAAATTTTCAAGAGATGATCTTAAAAAAACAATAGAACAAAATGGAGGCAAAAGTGTTGGCTCTATCTCAGGGAAAACAAGCTATGTTATTGCCGGTGAAAATATGGGCCCGGAAAAACTAAAAAAAGCTGAAAAGTTAGGAATACCAATTCTTACAGAAGATGAGTTTATAAAAATGATTGAAAATTAAAATTAGTATCCCCCTTTTTAAAAGGGGGAGCAAGGGGATTAAATTTCCCCTTTTTTAGTAGGGGAAAAAGAGTAGTTCCCCCTTTATTAAAGGGGGATAAAGGGGGATTAAAAAATGAGCATTCTAAAAAAAATAAAACAAATAATTGCCAATGGGTACCTTAAGTTGGAATTAAAAGACCATCCAAGGGAACGGAAACCCAATAAATTTAATTTTAACCAGATTAAAACCGTGGGAATTATATTTGATGCAACCAACCCCGAAGATTTTGAGCTGGTAAAGAGATATGTTGCATACCTTCGCGAACATCGTAAAAAAGTAAAAGTAATAGGTTTTTATCCTGCAAAGCGTATTCCGGAGATGACTTATTCAAAACTGGAATATGACTTTTTCTCCTCAAAAGAAATAAATTGGTTTGGCAAACCTTCTTCTATTGTTGTTCAGAATTTTATAAATGAGGAATATGATTTATTAATAGATTTAAATATCAATGATCATTTTCCTCTGAAATATATATCCGCCTTATCCAGAGCTGCTTTCAAAGCTGGCAAATACAATGAAAAGGATATTGAAATTTATGATATGATGATTGACTCTGATAATACAAAAACACTAAAATATTTTTTACGACAAGTTGACATCTACCTCACTATGCTAAATAAGGTGGAACCAAGTTTGAATTAAAAACCCTTCTTTTTACTATGAATTTTATACTCTTTGACGATGGCTCTCGTAACAACCTTTTACCATTAACCTATACACGTCCTGTGGCTGATATTCGTGTGGGAATTTTTACCATTCGTGAAAAATGGGAAAAAATGCTTCACACCAAAACATCATCGCAAACACAGGATTATCTGAAGACAAAATATCCTTGTGAGTTTGCTATTGATATGGATAATATCTGGATTAATGGTTCAATACTCCCCAATCAAAAGCTAATAGAAGAAGTTAAAAGTCTCCATCCTGGCCAGATGCTGGTATCTTCTGCTGTTATTCTTGCTGTTAATAGCGGCAATAAGAATAATTTTGATGCTTTGTCAATAGACAATTTCGCCAAATTCGAATCGCATGCAAGAGCCCTGAGAATAGAGCATTTATGGGATATTTTTTCAAAAAATGGTGAAGCAATAATAAATGATTTTGAGTTGATTACTGCTGGCCGCAAATCATTGGCTTTGAGCTCTAACAACCAGGTAATTGGCTTGGAAAATATTTTTGTTGAGGAAGGGGCAAAAGTAGAATGTGCTATTTTAAATGCAAGTGCTGGTCCTATTTATATTGGAAAAGATGCTGAAATTATGGAAGGCTCTATTGTTCGAGGGCCATTTGCATTATGTGAACATTCAACATTAAAACTTGGTGCTAAAATATACGGGCCAACTACCATCGGGCCGCATAGTAAAGTAGGAGGAGAGGTAAATAATTCAGTAATATTTGGATATTCTAATAAAGCTCATGATGGATTTTTAGGCAATTCTGTGCTGGGAGAGTGGTGTAATATTGGAGCAGATAGCAATAACTCCAACTTAAAAAACAATTATGCCGAGGTGAAGTTATGGAATTATACGAAAGAAAGTTATGTAGGCACGGGATTAACATTCTGTGGACTTATTATGGGCGACCATAGTAAGTGTGGAATTAATACCATGTTTAATACAGGAACAGTTGTAGGTGTAAATGCAAATATTTTTGGAGCCGGCTTTCCTCAAAATCATATACCTTCATTTTCCTGGGGTGGAGCATCCGGTTTTACTACATACAAACTGGAACAGGCTATTGAGGTTGCAAAACGTGTTTTTGAACGTAGAAATCAGGAATTTAATCAAATCGAACTCGAAATTCTAACACATATTTTTGTGACAACAGAAAAATATAGAAATGTCTTGTCCTAAAATATGGTTACAAATAGACTTTCATCTTATTTTCTAATCAATTTTAATAAAAAAATACTACCTTGTTAACCCGTATAAAATTTTTTAAAATTTAACACAACTATCTAAACCTTAATCCTTAATTTATTCCAAAAATGAAAAAATATTGGCAATCACTGATTTTTCTTCTGCTTTTATCTATGCAAATGCAAGGACAAATCACATTTCAGAAAACTATCGGAGAGGCAGGTTCAGATAATCTTAGATCGGTTTCTAAAACTACTGATGGAGGTTATATTTTAACAGGGTATTCCATTATAGGACCCGATTCAAGGGTTTATCTTTTAAAGGTTGATAAGCACGGAACCCTTCAATGGGCTAAGTCTTATGACGGGGGTTTAGACTACGAAGTTGGAAACCGTGTTATTCAGACAAATGACGGAGGGTATATAGTAGTTGGTTATACCGGCAGTTTAGGGGCTGGCGATCGCGATGTTTTTGTTTTGAAAACAGATTCATCCGGAACAAAGCAATGGGCAAAAACCATAGGAGGTTCCGGAACGGATGAAGGTTGGTCAGTTGAACAGAATACCGATAACACTTATGTTATTGGAGGATTTACTCAAAGTTTCCCCGGGCCGGATGCTGAATTTTATCTGATCAAACTAAGTTCTACAGGAACTCTTATTTTCGATAAAACTTATGGTGGAAGTGGCTATGAAAGAGCTTATTCCGTTCATAAAACTGCTGATAACGGATATGCGCTGTTTGGTGATGCTACCGGTTTTGGTGCAGGTAGTTATGATTATTATTTGGTAAAAACAGATGGACAAGGAACCCTGGTCTGGTCGAAAACCTATGGTGGCGGCAACGGTGATTTTGCGGCATCTGCCCAGTTAACTAGTGATAATGGATTTATTTTGACCGGGTTTGCTGATAACTATGGACCTGGAGCAAGAGATATGGCTGTTGTTAAAACAGATAGTGCCGGTACACCCACATGGGCAAAAGTTTATGGAAAGTCGGGTTCTGAATCGGCATATTCTGCTATACAAACAATTGATAGTGGCTATGCCATTGCCGGATATTCTTCGAGTTTCAATTTTGGCGGAGGGAGCAGTGAAACCACATTAATAAAAACAGATGCAGGTGGTAATATAGTGTGGTCAGAGATATTCGGAGATTGTGGGGCTGAGTATACATCTATACAACAATCTGCTGATGAAGGATATATACTTACCGGCACCGCTTTTGCTGATTTCCGTATCATTAAAACAGATGCTACGGGACAAAGCGGATGCAATGAAGCTGACTCGACATTCACAGCCATGACATGGTCAATAACAACAAATAGTCCTGTTTCAGCATCTGCCGATCCCGCAGCGACAGTGAATACTGTTACTACGTCTGTAACAGAGTATAGTCAGTCTCCTTCTGCTACCACTGAATGTTATTCCAGTGTATGTAATTTTGCAGTCAATCCAATGGTTGTTAGTCCGGTTTGTTCAGGTTCCTGCATAGGTTATGCTTCCACCGATGTAACAGGAGGAACACCTCCTTATTCTTATTCATGGAATAGTATACCCATACAAACCACTGCAGCAGCAACTGGTTTATGTACAGGAACTTATATAGTAACTGTTAACGATGACGAAGGTTGTATCGAAACAGATTCGGTAAGTGTGGTGATAAATCCACCCCCTTCTGTTTCGCTTACCCTCAGTCCTGCAACTGTTTGTACCAGCTCTGGTGCTTATGCACTTACGGGTGGTTCTCCTGCTGGTGGAACATATTCAGGGACAGCCGTGAATGGAGGAATATTCGATCCAGGTGCTGCAGGGGCAGGAACCTATACTATTACTTATGCTTATACTAATGGAAACAATTGTACTGATTCAGCACAACAAACGATTGTGGTTGACCTTTGTACCGGAGTTCATCAACCTTTCGGCAATGAATCTATAATAATATCCCCTAATCCTTCAAATGATAATTTTTCCATTTCAATGAGTGCTGAAGGATTGAAAGATATACAGCTTATTGTAATGGATGTTCAGGGAAGAACAGTTTATCAATTAAGCGAGAAAATAAGTAATAATACATTTGTCAAAAACATTCGGTTAGAAACATTGCCTAAGGGCATATATACCATACAGATAATTTCTAATCTGGGAGTGGTTGGGAAGAAGTTAACATTATTAAAATAAACCTGCAGCAGTTGTTATTGGGTTACTCTTTATCTTTAGTTTCCTTAAACTGCTTTATCGAATAAGTAAAAGTGAGTAGAAAATACTGTTGAAGTACATTTGTCTGAACATCTTCGTAATAGGTTTCTGTTGTATTCCGTTTGATACTATTATTTTGTTTAAGAATATCAAAAACACTCAGACGCAGCTCCCCCTGGTTATTTTTTAAAAATTTATAGCCAATGGCAGCATTCCAAAGTAAATAATTCTGATTATAATTTTTTGAAAGTCCGGTATTATACTGGTGATTTAACTCTGTTTGCATTACCAACCCCTTCCAGGGCGTTATCTGTATTTTAAATTTGGAATTTTGGTTATAATAAGTGCTGTTTAAATTTATTTGTATGGAGTTAGAAGTATTGTTATAAGTAGTATTGGAAGATAAAGTAAAATCAATTTTTTCGCTGATATTGCTGCTTAGTGTTATGCCTATATTTACGTTTGAATTGTATGTATAGGTTAACCCGTAATTAACAAGGCCCGGAGTTCTGGAATAAGTTCCTCCGAAATTAATACTTAAATTGGATTTTATTATTGAAACCGGAAAACCGTAATTATTAAAAGAACGAATACTGTAGTATCCATTCTGGTTAACGGGTTTTGAAAGCTGGGAGCCACTTGTTAAGATAATTCCCGGAGCAACTACAGTGTCTGCCGAAGCAATAAAAGTACTGTTAACGATATAATTTTGAGTATATGTGCCTCCCAATAACAAGAATAAGGATGTAGATTTTTCTGTATTAGAAGATGAATAAATCATGTTCATTGAATTTTGCCAATCCTGTTTCAAATCAGGATTACCTGATGTTAGCTGCAAAGGATTGCTATTATTAATTACATTCTGAAGCTGGCTTACGGAAGGTGGGGTATTACTGCTTCTATAAAACACCCTTAAACTCTTTTTATTAGAGAATTTATAGTGTAGCCTGGCATTTGGAAGCAAACTGTTAAAGGTTTTGTTCAGGGTAAAATTATATGGAAAAAATTCTTCTGCACTAAGTTGGGCATATTGGTAGCTAAGCCCGGCATTTAAGTTTAACTTTCCCTTCTGATATTGGTAACCGGTACCGAACGAATGTGTCTGATAAAGACTGTTGAACTGGTTAGAAAGTATAGTATCAAAAGAGCGGTAGCTATTATTGATACCGGATAAGTTATAGGTTTCTTTTATTGACTTCCCTTTGTTATAATTGTTTCCATAACTAAACATCAACTGACTGTGTTCATTCGTTGGTTCGGTATATACAACATTAGTTGATACAGTAATCCCCTGAATATCAATATTAGCAAGCTGGTTAACGGAGTCAGCAAAAAGTGTATCTAAATAATAATTGGTAATAGTATTTAAATTGCTATTTCCTTTGTTTTGGCTATAACCGGGAGTAAGATTGAATGAAAAAGTTTGTCCTTTTTTATAAAAAGAGTGCCTGTAAAGTGCTGATAAAGAATGGTTTGAACCGGTTAGTTCGGGGTTGTAATTATTATCTGTATTACTTATCCGGCTGCCGGATTGCATATTATCCCCCATCAAAATACTTTTGCCATTATTTTCCTGAACAGATAGTTTGGGTTGAATCAAAATAGAATTGAGCGAGTCTATTTTCCATTCCACCTTAAAGCTGATCCTGTGGTTGATATTAATGCTGCTTTGTTCGTTATTTTCTGTATAAGAAAGTCCTTCATTTCTGCTGGTAATATATTGCCGGAACAAATTGCTTATAGCAGTATTATCTGAATAATTAATGAAATAACTGCCGGTAAAATTTACTGTTTTCCATTGATCGGTATAATTAATACCAAATAAATGGGTAGTGGTAATACCACTTTTTTGATCAACCAAAAAGTTGCCGGCATCATTTGGAGGGCCATACTTACCACCATAACCACCTCCACCACCCATCCCGCCAGGGCGTTTATAACCTCCCGAACTACCGTTCCCACTGCCTGAACTCACTACACCAAGCAAATCTTCTGTAGAAAAGTTTTGTTCATTAATATTATTGGTATTTGCCAGGATAGTAATACGTCTTTTATCCTTAAAAAAATTAAGATTAAACCCTGCTCTCCATTTATCTTCATAGCCGTATCCACCGGCAATTTTGCCAAAAGTTCCATTTCTGAACTGTGGTTTTGTAATAATATTAATGGTTTTAGAAGTATTACCATCATCAAAGCCACTAAATTGACTTTGATCGCTTTTTTTATCAAACACCTGTATTTTATCAATCACTTCTGCCGGAAGATTTTTCAATACAGCATTAGGGTCGTCACCAAAAAATTCCTTTCCATCTACCAGCACTTTTTTCACATTTTCACCCTGAGCCTGTACTTTTCCATCCAGGATGGTTATACCCGGCATTTTGGTGACTAAGTCTTCTGTAGTTGCATCTCTATTGGTTTTAAATGCTCCGGCATTGATTTGTGTGGTATCTCCTTTTTGAAGTACGGGAGTAGCACCACTCACAACAGTAACCTCTTTTAATCTTGTGGCTTTCTCTTTTACTGTAAGTTTACCCAATGATAAAGATTCATTGATGAGTTCCTTGTTTAAGAAAATATCTTCATATCCTAAATAACTTATTCTTATTATCAATTTACCAGGTTGAATATTTTCAATTTTAAAGTTGCCTTGTTGGTCGCTGGTGGCTCCGCTGACTAATGCTGAATCAACCTGCCGAAGCAAAACTACGCTGGCAAAAATAACAGGCTGATTGGCATTGTCAGTTAATTGACCGCTAATTGAAAAATTTTGTGCTTGTGTAAGTTGTGAAAATACAATCAGAAAAAACAGCAGAGTTAATCGCTTCATACAATAGTTTTATCTACCCTTATACCCAAACCCCAAGAATAGGGTTCTGCCAAAGGTACGAGTAATGCTGGAATAATGGAATAATGAAATAAATGAGACTCAAATTTTAAACTTAATAACTGATGTTACGCAAAATTTATATCTAATTCAGAATATCTCGATATTTCCACCTGTCATTTCGAACGCAGTGAGAAATCTTGTCAATCAATTGCAAAGATTTCTCTTCCTGCTTTCAGCAGGATTCGAAATGACAATGGTAGTGATTATGAATTATTTAAAGCAGTCATTTTTATTGTCTTTTTGAGAAAATTACCCTTCTCTCTTTCAATTCTCTTGTCCATTACAAGTATAAAAGTCTATCATTTTTAAATCTTTTTCTTTGCGTAACATGAGTTAATAACCCAATAACCCAATAACTCAATAATTGTCTTTTATTTTATAACTTTATTCAGTAATTATATAAAATTTTTCGGTAAAAAAAATTCAATTTCGTGGCCGGGATTGTTTCCTGAAACCATTTATTTTTGTTATTGTGTATTATACTGAATCTTAGTGAGTTTGCGCTTAGCAAAGACTAATCAGATGCAGTAATTACTAAGCAAACCCGATAGCTATGGGTCATTCAGACGAAATATCTACTTATAAATAAGTGATTTAGCAACGTATACAAATGAAATTACATGTTAGATATAATATAAATAATGTCTGCAGAAGATTACTGCAGGAGCAACTGAACAAACTGGATTTTCCCTGTGAATTAATGGGTCTTGGTGAAATCGAAATTAAAAAAACAGTTAGCGAAGAACAATACAATCAACTGGCCGCGGCATTAAAAAAATATGAAATAGAAGTGTTAGACGACAGGATAAGTGCCCTTGTTCAGAAAACAAAAGATGCCATTATAGAAATGATATATCTCGAAGAAAAGTTACCAGTTTCTAAAATTTCTTTTTATCTGGCAGAAAAACTCAACTATAGCTTTGGTTATATATCCAAACTTTTTTCTGAGGTAACTTATACTTCTATCGAAAACTTTATTATAATGCAGAAAGTAGAACGTGTTAAACAGTTAATCATAGATGATGAATTATCACTTACACAAATTGCAGGCAAGCTAAGTTATAGCAGCGTTGCCCACCTGTCTGGCCAGTTTAAAAAAACTACAGGAATAACGCCTTCAGCTTTTCATCGAATTATTAAACGAAGGAAAAATAACAGGAACATGGAGCCCATGAGGAAATAATCAACGAATTCACAAAAAATAATGAGTAATTTTTAAATAATGGATAAAG
The DNA here is from genome assembly GCA_023251835.1 of Bacteroidota bacterium. GTDB lineage: Bacteria > Bacteroidota > Bacteroidia > 2-12-FULL-35-15 > 2-12-FULL-35-15 > 2-12-FULL-35-15. The sequence goes on from JAHEXZ010000023.1 coordinate 58,516, forward strand.
TGAATGAACTAACAAAAAGACAGGAAAAATTAGATTTTACCTTGCTTCCGGATTATGCAGGTTTTTTATTGCGTGAAAAGCTGAAGGAATTTTCTGCGGCTATGTTAAAAATTTCAAGGGAAGAAAAAATACCTATTCTTAAATATTTTGAGACATTATCAGAAGAACAAATAGTTTCAGTATCCATTGAAACCAGCAGGGAAATTCTTAAGTATCTGGCTCAAAATAAAGTTCAGGATTATATTACTATTAATCAGAAGAATTGGGTTGAAAATCAATTCCCTTACTTACTTCAAACGGAAAATATACTGGCAGAAGATATTGTCAAACTCTCTTTTATCCGCAGAAAAGTTTTTCGCCAATTTCTGCCTGATTACACTGATGATCATACTCAATGGTGCGGTATAATGGAAGAAATAGACTACCTTACTACCGCACAGGAAGAAAACAGTATAAATACACTGATTATTTTGAATCAGAAAAAACTTCAGGAATGTGATAGGCAACTAAATGAAAGTCAGGAAATTACCTGTTTAGGTACTTTTGACTGGGATTTGCATGGTCATAACTCCCTCTTTTCTCCTCAATTAGAAAAAATATTTGATTTCGATGATAAAAACATTTTTAAAGATTTTGGAGATTTTCTGGAATACGTTCATCCTTCTGATAAAGAAATGCTAAAACAGGCTATTAATAATTCCATGAAAGACAATGGATACTATGAATGTCAGTTCCGTTATAAAAAAAATCGTGCAAAAGTTATCTGGTTGCGTGGACAAGTTTACTTCCGGAACGATAAACCTTTAAAAATGAAGGGCTTTGCTATGGATGTTACCAAAAATTACCTACTCAGTGAAATGCTGATGGAAAGTGAATCCACATTCCGTCAGTTGATACAAAATGCCCCCGATGCAGTGGTTGTATTAAATGATAAAGGTAAAATAGCATTTTGGAATCCTAAAGCCGAAGCTATGTTTGGCTGGAAATCAGAAGAAATTATTGGACAAACATTTCATGAAACTATTTTATCGTCCCTACAAAAAGAAAATCAATTTAATGATATAAACTGGTTAAAAGCATACGGGCAGCCGGACGTGAATAAAACCATTGAAATTACTGCTCATAATAAAAAAGGGAAAGAATTTTTTATTGCTCTATCTATAGCTTCTTCTTCATGGAATGGTAAACAAGCTTATATTTCGTTCATCCGTGATATCTCCAGAGAAAAAAAGATAGAAAAAGAATTAGAACAGCACCGGAATCAGTTGGCCAGGAAAAATATTGAGCTGGAAAAAATTAATACCGAACTAAGTTCTTTTAACTATGTTGCCAGCCATGATTTAAAAGAGCCTTTACGTAAAATAAAAACGTATAGCAATTTTATTATCGAAAAAAGCCATGAGTTTTTAACTACAGATGCTAAAGAATACCTCAAACGTATTATTATAGCCACTGCCAATATGCAGAAACTGATTGATGACCTGCTTGCATTTTCACGCACTTCCTCTACAGAAAAGAATCTTTCTGTTACCGATCTGAATATAGTATTGGAGGAAGTTAAAGCCTCTTTAAAATATTCTATTGAAGAAAACAATGCAACCATCATTTCCATTCCCCTGCCGGTGACAAAAGTAATTCCTTTTCAGTTTCAGCAACTGCTAGAAAACATTATTGGAAATGCCATTAAATACAGCAAACCGGGTATTAATCCTGTTGTTTCAATTACTTATAATCTTGTTTCAGGGCAGGATTATACGGATGAAGGGGCAATGCCTGATATGGATTATAATAGAATTTCTGTTAAAGATAATGGAATAGGGTTTAATCAGATATATGCCAATAAGATATTTGAAATTTTTCAGCGGCTGCACGGAAAAAATGAATATGCCGGGTCAGGAATTGGCTTAGCAATCTGTAAAAAAATAGTAGAGAATCACCAGGGTTTTATTACAGCTCAGGGTAAAGAGGGAGAAGGAGCAACATTCAATATTTTTATTCCAGAATGCCCGGGTAAAGGTTAAATAATATACTAAATCTTACTTAAAATATTAATACAAATAACTTATGCAATACGATGATTTTCATGTACTTCTGGCTGATGACGATCCTGATGATCGCTTGTTTTTTAAATATGCTATTGAAGAATTAAAAATAAAAACCATACTAACAACAGTAAATGATGGAGTTGAACTAATGAACTACCTTAGTGAGCCTGATGCATCATTACCACATGTTGTTTTTTTAGATTTGAATATGCCCCGGAAAGGAGGAATGGAATGTTTGAAAGAAATCAGAGCTAACAAAAATTATAAAGACCTTTCTATTGCCATTTATTCCACTTCCGGCTCTGATAAGGACATCGAAGAATCCTTTGTGCTAGGAGCCAATGTTTATATTAAAAAACCAAATGACTTTAGCTCCCTTAAAAAAATATTAGCAGAAGTAATCAATATCAACTGGCAATATCATATTTCGGGTTTAAATAAAGAAAATTTTGTGTTAAGTATTTGATGGATGTAGTTTAATTTTTTTGTATATAATTGACTATCAATATTCCTGTCATTTCGAACGAAGTGAAAAATCTAGCCTATCAATAAGCCGGATTTCTCCTCCCGCAAGGCGGGAGGAGAAATGACATGCAGGCCGATGTAAATCAGCCGAAATATAAAAATAAGGTTTAATACTAAAAACACCTTTATGACCAAAACAGCTACAAAAACAAAAAAGAAAAATCTTTCTATTGCTATGGTTACCATAGCGGTACCCTCATTCCCCCCTGTAAAAAAAGGCAGGGTTGCTAAACGGGGAGGCCGGAAATACGAATTAGCTGGAGATGACTTTTCCGAAAATGATTCATTGGACGCTTCTGAACTACTGAACATACTTATTGAGATTAAAAACGGAAATTTTGATGTAAAAATGCCTGTAAATAAAACAGGATTGAGCGGCAAAATTGCTGATACCTTAAATGATATTATATATAATAACAAAAAATTAATAGAAGAATTTACCAAAGCCCGGATAAATATTGGTAAAGAAGGTAAAATAAACCAACACATTGTAGTGACTGAAGCCAGGGGAGAATGGAGAACAGGTGTTGAGTCGCTTAACCTGCTTATTTCTGACCTGGTATACCCTGTAAAGGAAATTGACAGAATATTATCAGCTGTAGCAAAAGGAAACCTATCTAATCATATTCCCCTTGAAGCCGGTGACCGTCTATTACAGGGGGAGTTTGCGCGTATCGCCAAAGAAGTAAATGGTATGGTGAAACGGCTTAACCTTTTTGCTATGGAAGTTACACGTGTTGCCCGTGAGGTGGGTTCCGAAGGTAAATTGGGAAGTCAGGCAGCAGTAGAAGGGGTTGAAGGCATCTGGAAAGACGTAACAGAATCTGTAAATCAGATGATTATCAATCTGCATGAAACAACGCTGTTAAATCAGGAACAGGACTGGCTGAAATCTAACCTTGCCAAATTTGCACAGATGTTGCAGGGGCAAAAAAACCTGCAAACAGTTGCTAAACGTATTCTTTCTGAATTGGCTCAGGTAATAACAGCTCATTATGGTGCATTTTATATTGTTAAAACTACAGAAGAAGTATTCCCTAAGTTAAAATTATTTGCTTCTTATGCTTACAAATCTGAAAAACACATACCAAAAGAGTTTTTGGTTGGTGAAGGATTAGTAGGTCAATGTGCCCAGGAAAAAGAACGTATTATCTTAACTAACGTACCTGATGGCTATGTTAAAATTACTTCAGGTCTTGGACAAGCAAAACCCGCTAATCTTGTTATTCTTCCTGTATTATTCGAAAATAATGTAAAGGCCGTTATTGAACTGGGTTCATTAGATACTTTTAGCCAGATTCATATAGATTTTCTCAGTCAATTGACTGAAAGCATTGGTATTGTACTAAATACTATCGAAACTAATACGAGAACAGAAGAGCTGCTTGCCCAGTCTCAGTCTCTGGCAAGTGAACTGAAGATTCAGCAGGAAGAATTAAGAAGAACCAATGATGAGCTGCAGGATAAAGCTTTGCTTCTTGTTAAACAAAAAGATGAGGTAGAAACCAAAAACAAAGAGGTGGAAGAAGCACGAAGATCTCTGGAAGAAAAAGCAGAGCAGCTTACACTTAGCTCCAAATACAAATCAGAGTTTCTTGCAAATATGTCGCATGAATTGAGAACGCCTCTGAACAGCTTATTAATTCTTGCTCAGCAGCTGTATGAAAATCCTGAAGGAAATCTGAATGAAAAGCAGACACGTTATGCTAAAACTATCTATTCCTGCGGAGACGACTTACTACAGTTAATTAACGATATTCTTGATCTTTCTAAAATTGAATCCGGATTTATTACTGCAAATATTTCCAATGTTCATTTTTCAGAAATGGCTGCATTTATTGAAACAACATTCAAACCATTATCAGAAACAAAAAAGTTAAGGTTTAAAATAGAAATAGATTCTGCACTTCCTGAATCTATGGATACTGATTTTCAACGTTTGAACCAGATATTAAAAAACCTTCTTTCCAATGCATTTAAGTTTACCGAAAAAGGGGAAGTGAAACTGAAAATATACAATGCTTCCAGAACATGGAAATTGTTCAACCAGTCATTAAATAATGCTAATCAGGTAGTAGCTTTCTCGATTATTGATTCCGGTATTGGTATTCCTTTGAATAAGCAATCTATTATTTTTGAGGCTTTCCAGCAAGCAGAAGGCTCAACAAGCCGTAAATATGGTGGAACAGGATTAGGTTTGTCCATCTGTCGTGGTTTGGCTGAATTACTTGGCGGAACAATTGAACTGGAAAGTGAAGCAGGTATTGGAAGTAAGTTTACATTATACCTGCCAATGGATAAAACAGGTACCATAGAAAGCTATGAAAGTGTTACAGATTATACTATATCCACCGATACTGCTGAAAAATTAAGTAATATTTTTGATACATTGAGTGCTACAGAAAGCGGTATTCAAATAAAAAATCAGGAAAGTATCAGCGATATACTTAATGAGATAGAAGATGACAGAGATAATATAGTTCCCCATGATAAAGTGATTTTGGTGGTAGAAGACGATGCTCTTTTCGGCAAAATATTAATTGATAGAGCACACACTGATGGACTTAAAGTAGTGATTGCCGTAAATTATGCCGATATTTTTGATTTTGTGTCGCGTTATACACCAATTGCTATTACCCTGGATGTGAATTTGCCTGCTGCTAATGGCTGGAAAGTGCTCGATTTGCTAAAAAATGATCTGAATTACAGGCACATCCCTATTCACTTAATTTCGGGTGAGGACAATAAAATGCTTGCACTTAAACGTGGTGCGCGCAGTTTCCTGTTAAAACCATTAAATAATGATCTGTTGAATGAGCTTTTTGCTGATATTATTTACTTTAACAATAAAGATGTGAAGCAACTATTAGTAATTGAAGATAATGGGCTGGAATCATTACAACTCGTGAAGCTGTTCGAGGGGGGGGCTATTCAAATAACAAGTGCTGATACAATTAAAAAAGCGCTTGAATTACTGAAAGAAAAAGATTTTGATACCATTATTATGGATTATGCTTTGCAGGATTTTCTTATAGGATTAGAGTTGATTAAGAAAAACAGAAATAATAAGACTGCCACGCTGCCGATTGTCATCTATTCTGATAAAGATTTTACTAAACAGGAATTAAGTCAGTTTGGAAAAATATCAAATGGTATTATAGTAGAAGGGGTAAACTCAATAGATCACTTATTGGAAGAAACATTCCAATTTTTACATGTCAACTATACTAAGATTCCAATAGCAAAACGCAGAATAATAGAAAATCATCATTCTAAAATTGATATTTTAACAGGTAAAAAAATATTAGTTGTAGATGATGATGTGCGTAACCTGTTTGCTATTACTACTGTATTTGAACGATATAACATCAATGTATTGACAGCTGAAAGCGGCACAGAGGCAATTGATTTAATGAACGAGTTGAACGATATAGAAATGGTACTGATGGATATTATGATGCCGGAGATGGATGGTTATGAAACAATACGAAGAATAAGAAGAGAACTTAAAAATAATTCGTTACCTATTATAGCAGTTACTGCCAAAGCTATGATAGGCGATCGCCAGAAGTGTATTGAAGCCGGTGCATCAGATTATGTTACAAAACCTTTAAAAATAGATCAGCTTCTTTCAATGATGAGAATGTGGTTTTATAAGTAAACCAATAATCAATAAATTTGTGCTATAATTATGAAAAATAAGCGATGACACCCTATCAGTTTATAAGACCCAAAATATTATTGGTAGATGATCGCAAAGATAATTTGTTCTCCATATCAA
>JAHEXZ010000084.1:0-1247 GCA_023251835.1 Bacteroidota bacterium
TAACAATTGGTGATAAGAACCTGGATACAGCTTCGCTAAATCAAACTACACTTCCTCAACAATCTGAAACCGCCATTCCTCAGGCAGTTACACCTGTATTAACATCTGCATCAATACCTGTTCAGGTCACTCTGCAAACGGAAGAAAATAACAAACCTGCTTTTCACAGAGGTGAATTAGGCATCCGTTATATGCCTACCTTTTCTGTATTGCGTTTTACAAATTCAGCCGGAGATGAAGTAAAAGGAGAACTGGTAATAGGAAATGGATTTGGAGCACTTTTGGCAATTAACTCCAAACATGCGGGCTTACAGGTTGAAGCCATATACAGTGCTACCGCCCAAAAATTTAAAGATAATGGTCGTGAACATAAAGTAAACTTTAATTATATTAATGTTCCTTTACTATTTATACTTAATACAGATAAATCAAAACTATTTAATATTAATCTTGCCATAGGTCCGCAATTGGGTATAAATGTAGGAACAACTATTAATACCACTGGTACTGCTAATGAAGTTAATGGTGGAACAACCACAGAACCTGTTGTGTCTGCCAGGAAATCAGATTTTGGATTTGCATACGGAGCAGGCTTGGAATTTGCATTGAATCCTTCACATACCATTCATTTTGGTTTAGGTTTTCGTGGTGTTTATGGATTAATAGATATTAGAGATAACAGCAAAACAATTGCAACAGATCAATATTTTATACTTGCCCGGACAAACATGCAAAATTATGCCGGATACGTTGGATTATCGGTTCTGTTTTAAAATTATTCATTCAAAACAAGACCATTTTATTCCATAGGGTTAATTTTCAATAGATAAATTTACATGAGCTAAAGCCCAATAAAAGTTACTATTTCAGACTTTATTTATTAACAAAAGCCCTATTTATAAACAATTTTACATTTTTTTTCTCTAAAACTTGCGTTGTATATGGAATCTGTTATAGATTTGTCATAATAAATTAAATGTTTAACCCTAAAAAACAAAAAAATGAACAAAGCAGAATTAGTTGATGCAATTGCATCAGAAACAAAATTAACAAAAGCTGATGCTACAAAAGCGATAGATGCATTCGTTAACGCTACAACAAAAGCATTGAAAAAAGGCGACAGAGTTGCTCTTGTTGGTTTCGGTTCTTTCTCAGTTTCTAAAAGAGCTGCAAGAGTTGGACGCAACCCACAAACGGGTAAAGCTATTAAAATTGCTGCTAAAAAAGTAGCTAAATTTAAAGCTGGT